>NZ_JBTUOC010000001.1:0-3920 GCF_058345725.1 Simiduia sp.
CACTGGTTGCCACACCCTTGTTCACCGACAATAGCTCTCAACAAGGAAGTACGCAGGGAAGTGACGTCGACCAGGCAAGGTCAAAGGAAGCGCTCTTAGGAATCGAGGGCCAAAAGCACAAAGGTCAGGGAAAAGGATCAAGGACGGTTCAAGACCACAACTTAGGGAAAGGGATTTAAAAGCCAGCATTATTGCTGGCTTTTTTTTATGGCGGCCGTACGGGTAGGCGATAGACTTCGCAGTCACGCCGTTTCTCGTATACTGGCTGCCACACCAGATAACAACAATAGCGATCTCCTCTATGACAGCATTCATTCGCCCAGCCCTGCTATGGCTTTGCTTTGCACTTGGCGCCTGCATCTATATCGTCAGCCTGGCGTTTGAGCCGCCGCTGACGGCAACCGTGTTACTCAAAGTTTTCCCTATTTTGTGCTTAATAACACTGGCTTTTTGCAGCGCGCAAGCGCCGGGCTATCTTCGATGCGCTTTGCCACTCTCTGCCCTGGGCGATCTATTACTTGCACTACCGCTTCAAAATGGCTTTATCTACGGACTGGGCGCGTTTTTGCTGGCCCAGCTCAACTACGCCTGGGGATTTAGCCGCGCGCGCAAGCAAGTGCTAGACAGCCAACGCAAAGGGCGCCTATTGTTTGTGGCACTCGTGTGCGCCGCATTGGCCAGTGTAATTTTGCCCAAGACAGGTGCCCTGCTGTTGCCCGTTACACTCTATTTGGCGGCAATCGCCAGTATGATCGTGCTGGCCAGCCTGCACGAAAGCGCCAATGCCAGTATATTTTGCGGCGCCTTGCTGTTTGTCATCTCTGATGCCTGCATTGCCATCAATAAATTCATCTTGCCCTTTAAGGCGAGCGACGTCGTTATTATGGTGACTTACTACGGCGCCCAGGCCCTCATTGTTTATGGCGTTATGCGCTATCACCGGCGCGTGCCGAGTACGCCTGTAGCCGCCTAATTCCTAGAATCGCGGTGGTCGGCACGCCCCAGAAGTTGCTCGCGCAGCGACAGCTCACGAGCATCTGGGTGCAACCAAATAGCAAAAAACGCGGGGGCAAAGGCGGGATCACTGACTCTGCCCAGCAGCTGCCGATTAAGGTAAAAAGCTGCGCTGCCATCCAGGCGATACCACAAGGTCAAGCTATCACCTGCGCGCACGTCGGGCCAAAGCGCGCCAACCTCGGCCAGCCAGGCTTGTCGCTGGTTGCTGTCAAACGCCAGCCGTCGCCACTCGACCTGCGTACGCGCCAGTAGCTGCTCGCGCTCGATAGCACGCGCATACTGTATTTCCAGGGCAAAGGGTTTAGGTAAGGGTTGACGCGGTGCCAGCGGCGCTCCGGTACAGCTGAGCGTGGTTGCGGTATAAATCTTGACACCCCAAAGTGATAACTGCCCCTGCCCCACCGGTTGCATGTCGACCAAGTCCTCGCACGCCAAACAAGCACCGGCAGAGACACCCCAGCCAAACAATACCCACCACTTCATAACATACGCCTCGCCACTTGCTACACTCCAATGTGTTACGCCTCCGGTACCGATTCGGATGGTTTTCCGGTTCCGCATTGCTGCCAATTCAGGTAGAGTGCCGATTTATTGTCAGTATGACCATCACCTATGACCCACGCGGCAGATTCTGCAGCTAGCACCAGCCAAGTACTCGACAAAGGCCTGTGGGGAATGACCCGACCCATGTTGCTTGAACAGGCGTTGGTGCTCAGCATTCCCATGACCGACTTATTTTTCTTAAGTCGCGTATCCGATAACGCAGCGGCAGCTGTGGGCGCTATTACGCCTATTCTCTATTTTTCGTTTACCTGCCTCTGGGTGGTGGCATTCGCGGGTTCCAGCCTGACGTCTCAGCGCATGGGCAATAACGATTACGCACAGGCCAACGCCACCATCGGTGTTTACGCCATCTGGTTGATTCTGCTCAGCCTGCTCGCCACGCTCATGGTGTATTACGGCGGCCCCCTGGTTTCTGGCTGGATGGGATTGGAGGCGGCCATCAAACTGGACGCCGACACCTACCTACGCATAACCGCCTGGATGATCGGCGTCTGGGGCGTGCACTCGCTGACCCACAGTATTCTCACCGTGTACGGCCTGCCGCAGTGGAACCTAGTGGCCAATGCCGGCTATTTTGTCACCAATTTATTCGGTAACAGCTGCGTAGTATTCGGTTTATTCGGCGTGCCCCAGCTTGGGCTGGTCGGCGTGGCCTGGGTGAGCGTTTTTTCGTCGCTGGTGGGTGTGTTAATCGCCGCGCTGGCGATTTGGTACCGGCTAAAACTGCGTGTCATCTGGGCCCAGGTCGCACAGGACTTTCGACGCCACTCCCGACAACTCGGTCGCATCGCACTGCCAAGTATTGCCGAGCCCCTGTCCTTTGACGGTCAGATGATTGTGCTTAGCGCCATTGTCGCCGTGGGCGGCGCCACCGAACTCGCGGCCCGGGCTTACACCTTTAATACCTTCATGGCATTGCTCATCTTTACCATTGCCATCAGCACCGCCACCGAGGTGATGGTGGGCCAATACGTAGGCGCAAAACAATTTGCCAAAGCGAACCGCCAACTGCACCAAAGCTTGAAAGCGGCCTTTTGGGGTGCGGGGGCCATTGGTGTTCTGTTCACACTGCTAGCACCTCAGGTTATGTCGCTGTACACCCAAGAAGCCAGTATTTTAGCGATGGCCTATTGGTACTTTGGCCTGTCGTTGCTGGCCGAGCCCGGCCGGACCGTCAATATCATTGTGGGTAATTCACTGCGCGGTACTGGCGATGGCTGGTTTATATCCATTGCCGGTGTCTTATTCAGCTGGCTGGTGGCAGTCCCGCTGGCCTGGTATTTGGCCATTGAACTCGGCCTGGGTCTGTTGGGTGTGCTGATCTCTGCCGTCGCCGACGAGGGCTGCCGTTCAGTCATCTACTACTGGCGCTGGCGCCAGGGGCACTGGCAACATAAAAATGCCATTGCCTTAGAAGAAGCCCAGCAGCGCCTCAACCAAACGGGTCACGGCATTTAACGGGATAGCACATTTTTTGGTTGTGCCATAAACGCCTGAAACGCCTGCTCAAGTGCGTGCGCCGAAGCCCGCTCGCCCGCTAGATACAACAGTTCAATCACACACTCCGCGGTACACAGGCCTCCGGGCTTTTGGTTGCGTCTGAGTCGAAACAGTGATGGTCTATCGCGCTTGAGGGACAGAGCGGGCAAGGCGTGTAAATAGGGACTTTGATTAAACATCTTTTGCGCTTGCTGCCAAGTGGCATCGATCAACACAACTGTGGGATTTTCGCCCAGGCTTACTGTCAGAGAATCCTGAGCGGTTGTTAGCTGGGCTTCGGGTACACACGCCAAGCACAGCGCCGCCTCTCCCCTTGGGTACAAAAGCCAACAGTTGCCATGCGCAATCTCAGCCAGCAACTGCGGGTCGGCCGCCGTGCGCGACCACTCCACTACGCGAGCCTTCACCCCTGCCTGCGCCAGGACGAGCTGCCCGGTATTGGATTTTTTTTGCAGCTCGCGGCTGTGGCATAACAGCACAAACGCTATGGATGCCATCTCTGAAATTCCCCTCCGGTATAAACCTGAATAAAGCGCTGCGTATAAACGCAAAAACCCGGCCGAAGCCGGGTTTTTTTGTATGCCTACCTATTACTCGGCAGCAGGGGTCTCTGCTGAGGCAGCCGGAGTCTCTTCCGCTGCGGCCTCTTTAATAGAGAGCTTGATGCGACCGCGCTGATCGACGTCCAGGCACTTAACACGCACCACCTGGCCTTCTTTCAGGTAGTCGTTGACATCATTTACGCGCTCATCGGCGATTTGCGAAATGTGCACCAAGCCGTCCTTGCCAGGCAAGAAGTTGACGAAGGCACCGAAATCTACGATGCGAACCACGGTCCC
>NZ_JBTUOC010000002.1:0-75347 GCF_058345725.1 Simiduia sp.
GTTTATTGAGCGCGGACCCCTTGGCCACCGCCCACACCACCGGCAGCTCGCGTTCCGCGCGCACCCCACTCACCTGTTGGGCATTGAGCGCCAAATCATCGCCCAACACGCCGGCGGTTTTTTTTGCTGCCATTTTGGTCATCAGTGCGACATCGTCGAGCACCGCGGCAATGTCGTCGATTAGCACCAATAAATTTGCACTGGGCATGGGCGTTCCTTGTCTGTCAGTGAATTACAGCTGCGCCTGCAGCTCCGCCACCCGCGCCTTTTCGCGCTGGTGATCTTTTGCCACCAGCACGTACACCGAGGGCAGTACGTAGAGCGTCAGCATGGTGCCGATAGCCATGCCGAAGACTAACACCAAGCCGATGGCTATGCGCGCGCCGGCACCGGGGCCATCGGCAAAAATTAATGGCATGTGGCCCGCCACGGTGGCGATACTGGTCATCAGCACCGGGCGCAAACGCACCGAGGCAGCTTCGCGCACAGCGTCCAACTTAGACAGGCCCTCTTCCTGCAGCCGGTTAGCAAACTCCACGACCAAGATGCCGTTGCGGGCAATCAATCCCATTAGCGTTACAAGCCCCACCTGCGAATAGATATTCAAGGTGGTGGAAAAACCGTCGGTAAAAAACGGCAGCGGCATGGGCATTTTAATGAAGGTAAAAATTAACGCCCCAAATACTGCCAGCGGTACCGAGCCGGCCAGAATAACCACCGGATCGCGGAAGCTGTTGTACTGGGCTGCCAACACCAAAAAAATCATGGTTAACGCCAATAAAAAGGCCGGGAGAAAGGTATTGCCCTCGCGCTTTAACTGGCGCGACTCGCCGGTGTAGTCCACCGAATACCCCTGCGGCAATAGTTTGGCGGCCTCTTGCTCTAAAAACGCCAGCGCCTCGCCCAGGGGCAGGTGGGTATCGCCGCTCAATTTAACGGCATTGCGCTGTTGCATGCGGTGTATCGTGCGCGGCGCGGTCGAGTGCGTGAGGCTCGCGATTTGATCGAGGCGAATCAGCTGGCCCTGGGGGCCGGTGATATAAAGCGCCGACAAATCCTCTGGCGTGAGGCGCGCCTCGCGTTTTACCTGGGGTATCACCTTGTAACTTTGACCGGCCATATTAAATCGATTGACGTATCCCCCGCCCAACAGCGTGCCCAAATCCTGCGTCACTGTTTGCAAATCCAGCCCCAGATCTGCCACTTTTTCGCGGTCGATATTGAGCAGGTAATCGGGCTGGTCCACCTTCATGTCCAACATGGTGAAATTGAATTTACCACTGTTGTTAGCCACTTCCTGCAGAGCCAAGGCGTAGTCGTATATTTCCTTTGCACTGGCCGTGCCCGCCACCACAAATTCAACGGGGAAGTTGCCCCCGCCAGGCAGCGACGGCGGTGTCACCGGAAAAATGCGCACACCGGGAATCGCACCTAACTGCTGCTGCAGCTCGGGCTGGATTTCGAAAACGCTGCGCTCGCGCTCTTCCCAGGGTTTGGTGACCATGCCGGAAAAACCGCCGGTGGGAAAGGTGAGCTGAAAGGTAAAATCTGTTTCGGGCACGGCCATGAAGACTTCGTTGACAGACTTTGCGTAGAAAGACGCCTGCTCCAGTGTGGCGTTGGCGGGCGACTCCAAGATACCAAAAATAACGCCCTGATCCTCCAGTGGCGCCAGCTCTTTTGCCGATAGCAAATATAAAGGCAAACACAATAGAGCAATTCCCAGCCAAATCACGTACACCGCCGGCCGGTGGCGCAGGGTTTGCGCTAGAGTCTTGTTGTAGTACACCTGAAAGCGATCAAAAATTTTGCCCAAAGGCGCATTTAGGCTGCGATGGGGTTTGAGCATACGCGAGCCGAGCATGGGCGACAAAGTAATTGCCACAATGGCAGAGATAGTCACCGCGCCGGCTAGCGTAATGGCAAATTCGCGAAATAGAGTACCCGTTAAACCACCCTGTAAACCAATGGGTAAGTACACGGAAACCAATGTCACCGTCATAGCTAAAATAGGTCCCGCTAATTCGCGGGCCGCAATGATGGCGGCGGCAAAGGGTTTTTTGCCCTCTTGAATGTGGCGCTCGATGTTTTCAACCATGACGATGGCGTCATCCACCACCAGCCCTACGCTGAGCACAATGGACAAAAGCGTCAACAGGTTTAGCGAAAAGCCACACAACTGCATTATGAAGAGCGCGCCAATAAGCGATAGCGGGATGGCCACCACGGGGATAAACACCGAGCGACTGAAGCCCAAAAATAAGAAGATCACAACGATGATGATCAACAGGGTTTCGCTTAAGGTGGTGAGGACTTCGGTGATGGACGCGTCGATATATTTCGTGGCGTCGTAGGCCACAACGGCATTCAAGCCCGCGGGGAGCTCCGATTGTATGGCCTGCATCTCGGCATTCACATCTTTCATGACCGCCAGCGAGTTGGCGTTGGGCGCTACCCACACCCCCATAAATACGGCGGTATCACCGGAAAAGCGCACCTCCACATTGTAGTCTTCCGCGCCCAGCTCCACATCGGCCAGATCGCGCAGGCGCACTATGCCGTCGGCCGTGCGGCGCACCACAATGTTTTCAAAATCTTCAACGCTATTGAGGTCGGTATCTGCGCGCAGGTTAACCTGGGTATAACTGCCCAGTGTCTGGCCAATGGCGGCCTGCACGTTATTGCGCTGCAGCGCCTGGCGCACTTCCAGCGGCGTTACCCGCAACGCCGCCAAGCGATCGTGCTTAAGCCAGATGCGCATGGCAAAGACGCGCCCACCCAAGGTTTCGGCCTTTTGCACGCCGGCAATGGCTGTGAGCCTGGGCTGCACAGAGCGGGTTAAAAAGTCGGTAATTTGATTCTGATCCAGAATATCTGAGCTAAAGCTTAAATAGGCTGCGGCGAATTCGCTGTCGGCCGCCTCGATGGTAATGGTGGGCACCTCGGCTTCCGGCGGCAACTCGCCGCGCACCTGATTCACCTTGGCATTGATTTCCGTCATGGCCCGCAGTGGATCGTAATTCAATTGCAGGTGCGCGCGGATGGTGGAGCGATTCATGGCGCTTTCTGAATCGATATAATCGATGCCCTCGGCCGAGGCGATGGCGCGCTCAATGGGCGTGGTGATAAACCCGCGCACTAATTCGGCACTGGCGCCCACATAGACGGTATTGATGGTAATGCGTGCCACGTCGCTGCGTGGGAACTGCCGCACCGACAGCGAATTACCTGCCTGAAACCCCGCCAGTAGAATCAGCAGGCAAATCACCAGGGCAATCACCGGCCGCTGAATAAAAATATCGGTAAATTTCATAGTCTTTTTCGTTAGCGCATTAGGCCGCGTTTAGCGATCGGCCGGGGTCGGGTTTAAGCTCAAGGTGGGCGAAGGCTGATCGCTAACGGTTACCGCAGCACCGTTCATCAACTTAAATGCGCCGGCACTGACGATGGTTTGGCCGGCACTTAGGCCGCTGGTCACTGCCACAAAATCGCCGCGGGACTTGCCCAGCTTGACGAACTGCTGGCGCGCCACCGATTGTCCCTGCGCGTCGGTTTCGATTAAAAAGACAGTGTCGCCATAGGGCGCAAAGACCACCGCAGTACTGGGAATTGCCAACACTGGTTCCGGATCGGAGAGCAACACCCTCGCCTTGACCGCCATGCCCGGAATCAGCGCGCCGTCGCGATTATCGATGGACGATTGCACTGTGACATTGCGTGTCATTTCATCAATCTCTACGCCAATGGCGGTAATGATGCCGTTGAACTGCCGACCGGAACCGTCGCCGGCGGTGACTTCTACCGTCAAACCGCTGCTAAATTGCGACAACCAGAACTGTGGCACGGGAATATTGACCCGCACGCGCTGCGTGGCTTGCAGCGATACGATGGGCGTGCCCACCTGCAAATCCTGCCCTGGGTCCACCAACCGCAAGCCCAGCCGACCGGCGAAGGGCGCCCGCACTTGCTTTTTCGCCAGCGTTGCTTGCAGATTCTCTAACTCGCCCTGGGCCGACAGTAACTGCTGCTCGGCCGCGTCCAATTCACTTTGCGAGGCCGTCTTATTGGCGTGCAGTTTTTTCAGCCGATCAAAGGTGGACTGGGCCAAATTAAACCGCGCCTTGGCAGCGCTCAACTGCGCCTGTTCGTTGCTGGACTCTTGCACCAGCAGCAATTTTCCCGCCGCCACCCGCTCGCCGGATTCAAATCGAATCTGCTGCACCTTGCCTTGCACTTCGGCGGCGATAGTAATGCCTTCATCGGCCTCCACTGTGCCAATGGCTGCAAATTCATTGGGCCACTGCTGGGGGGCAACCACCGTGGCGCTAACGGATTCCGGTGGCATCGCAAAAAATTCTTCTGCCGAACCCATGGCGGCAAATTGCAATATTTTGGTGCCGCCAATCAGCAGCACAATAGCCAATAAACCGCCGAGGGCGAGGCCAATGGATTTTACTTTACTCATACAAAAGTTCGTTTTTTGGGTGAAATAGGCTTGCCCTGCCAGATCGCGGAATCTGACGCTGGGGAATGGCGATGGCCGCTGCACGATGCCACAGGGATGTTACACCTTTCGGTCGCATTTTTCGTCTACCGAGCGACATATCCCATAAATGACGCGTCAAAACGGCACAACCACAAAACGGGGGCCAGTGCCCCCGTCGACGAACCTCTCGGTAGCCCCCTTAAAGGCCTTTTGCCACCTTAGCCTTGCGCACAAGTTGCACAAACTCGGTGCGATAGCCGTAAGGGTCTGGACCTTTGTTGGCCTGTGCCAACGCCAGTGCATCGTCGTAAGACCAATTGCCGGTGTATTGACCACCTCGCAACAGCTGCGCAAAGCCCGCCACTGCGGTGGCAAATTGTGCGTCGCGCCGCAACCACTCGGGCAGTGATGCGTTTTCGGCACCGCTGTTGTGGGCGGGCACCGGTTGCGTTATCAACTTGGACACCTGTTCGCCCGGCAACTTATAGCGCAATTTCACAAAGGCGTATTCGCCCGCCTTATCGGTGCGCGGTACCGACGGCTTGTAGCGACTGTCGTCGATCAATGGCTGGGCGCCGAGGGGCGTAAATTCATAGATCGCGGTCACCGTGTGTCCCGCGCCTATGTCGCCGGCGTCCACCTTGTCGTTGTTGAAATCCTCGCGCGCAAGCGCTCGGGTTTCATAGCCAATGAGCCGATACTCCTGCACCTGTGCGGGGTTAAATTCCACCTGAATTTTCACATCTTGAGCGATGGGAAACAGGTTGCGCGTGGCCTCGGTTACCAGCACTTTCTGTGCCTCGCTCAGGGTGTCGATGTAGGCCGCCACACCGTTGCCATTTTGCGCCAGGGCTTGCATCAGTTGGTCCTGGTAGTTGCCCTGCCCAAAGCCCAACACCGACAGATAAATCCCTTTTTCGCGCTCGCGCTCCACAAAGCCCTTGAGCTCGTCGCGGTTGGTGATACCCACGTTAAAATCGCCGTCGGTCGCCAGCATGACGCGATTAACGGCGCCCTTTTCAAAATTTGCCGCGGCGAGTTCGTAGGCCAGTTTAATGCCCTGGCCCCCGGCGGTGGAGCCACCGGCGCGCAGTTGCTGTAGCGCATTGAGGATTTTTTGTTTGTCTTTTACGGCGGTCGGCTCCAGGACTGTGCCGGCTGCACCTGCATACACGGCAATGGCCACAGTGTCCTCTGGCGCCAGTTGCGACAGCAGCAATTCCATAGATTGCTTCACCAAGGGCAGTTTGTCCGGCGCGTCCATGGAGCCGGAGACGTCCAATAAAAACACCAGGTTAGTCTTGGGCTTTTCCGCAGGCGCCAGTTGGAAACCTTTGATGCCGATGTGCAACAGCTTGTTGCCCGCCGCCCAGGGCGAATCGCCGACGTATATGTGTGTACTAAAGGGCTGGCTAGCATCGGCGGGTAGCGGATAGTCGTAATCAAAGTAGTTGATCATTTCCTCTACGCGCACCGAGGCTTTTTGAGGCAGTAACCCTTGGTTCAGTTGCCGCCGCACAAAACTGTAAGAACTGGTATCGACGTCGATCGAAAAGGTAGACACCGGCTGCTCGCTGACGCGCTGCACGGGGTTGTCTTCAACCTGCTGGAAATCGTCGCGCCCCTGTACCTGATAGCCAGGCGGCGCCACTAGGTCGGCAGCCGGCAGGGTCTGCGGCGCGGCCATTGTCAGGCGTTTAACATCGGCCAGTTTGTGTGCTCGCCGCACCTCCGACTCGGCCACTGGCGCCGGCGCCGCCTGCAGTGCGTCGGCCGTGCTCTCTTTGGATGCGCTGCGCGCGGCAGTCACTACCACCTCTTCGCGCAGCGCTTCTGGGGCTGGACTGTCTTTGCCTTGGCGCGACGGTTGCGCCACCTTGAATTGCTCGACCTCGTCTGCCTCCTGCAATTCGGGTGTTATGACTGTATGGTCTAGCTGCTGCGTAACCATCAGGGTGAGTACCGCCACGCTTGCCGCCGCGACGCCGCTGTAAAGCCATTTGCGTTGAAAAAGTGCCATTGTTGTGTGTCCCAGGGTGGTGAATGTCCCCGTTAGACGCCAGCGCCGCCAAAATCCTTGGGGCGAGGGCAACTTTTCCTGTTGAATGCGATCAAATTCCACCAGCGCCGCTTGAATGGCGCGGGCTTTGGCGCCCTCGTCCACGGGCGCCTGCCGCGCTCCGGCGAGGGCCTCGGTTAAGGCCGCCTCTGAAGTCGTAGTTTTATCAGTCATGGGCTACTCCCGGAGTCCTGTTGCCACTGTGCGACGCGCTTGCGCACTTCGTGAATTCGCCAGGACACTGTGCTTTCTTTTACCTGCAATATCTCTGCGGCCTCTTTGTGGCTCAGGCCCTCGCCCAATACCAACAACACCGCCTCTTTAAACCCCTCGCCAAGCAGCGCGATCCACGCCAATACCGACTGCAAAAACAGCAGGCTTTCCGCGCGCCCACTCGTTGCCTGTTGGCCCAACGGCGACTCAGCATCCTCGCCCACCACGCGATCGCGCTGGTGGCGGCCCTGCGCTCGCTGCCAGTCCTTAGCGCAATTGATAACCAACCGATATAGCCAGGTGTGAAAGGACGATTCAAAGCGAAACTGAACCAGGCTTTGAGCGAGTTTGATGCAGGCGAGCTGGGCGATGTCCTCGGCGTCCTCGCGCACGCCGCACCAGCTCAGCGCAAAGCGGTAGATAACCGCGTACTCGCTGTCCACCAGGCGTGCGAAGGCCACCCGGTCGCCGGCCTGGGCAGCTGTGATCACTGGGTGCAAACTGTCTGTCACGCCATTTTTTCCAAGCGGTTTCCCTATTTAGACGGGGGTCGAGTCCATTTCCTTGGCGCGCGGTATTGCCAAGTAGTATTGGCGGCGAGCGGCGGGCAATTTTTCGATAGCATAGCGCAGGAGCGTGCGCGGCAGCACCGGTGTGTGGGCCGCGAGAAAATTCTCCAGAACCTGCGGCTCGCGCTTACCCGCTTCGCGCAGCATCCAACCCACGGCTTTGTGCATTAAATCTTCCGGATCTGCCAACAATTGCTGGGCCAGGCGCACTATGTCGTCCGTTTCACCGGCACGGATAAAGGCGAGACAGGCCAGCACCGCAATGCGCCTGTCCCATAAACTGGTAGAGGCCGCCAGTTCATCCAATATGCGGCGATCGCCCGCCAGTAAGTAAGTGCCCACCAGGTCTGGCGCCGACACATCCACCAGGTCCCAGTTGTTAATCCCGCGCCGATGCGCCAGGTAAAACCGGTAGAGTGCAGCCCGGTCGCAACCGCGACGCCGAGCCTGCTGCACTAAATTCACCAGCGCGAACATGCGCACTTCGTGCCAGGGGCTTTCAATCAAGTGCGTGGCCACCGCAAGCGACAGCGACCCCGCTTGCTTCGATGCAGCGCGCAGCACGGGCATGGGAATGCCAAGAAACTGGTCTCCCTCACCGTATTGCCCTGGCCCTGTTTTGAAAAACCGCTGCGCCTTGACCGCCTGTGCCGCGTCCGCCTGAGCCAATAAAGCGGCTTGCAGGCGCTCGGCGTCGAGGCGAGCGCTAGCCCCCAAAGGCAGCCTGCATGCGCTCGGCAATCTGCTCGGGGGTTAAGTCTTCCTTGTGGGTGCCCACTGTCCACACGTGGCCAAAGGGGTCTTTTAATGTACCCGACCGGTCGCCGTAGAACTGGTCTTCCAAAGGTCGCAATTGCGTGGCGCCAGCGGCCAGGGCCTGCGCAAACAGGGCGTCGCAATCGTCGGTGTACAGCATCAGGCTGACGCCTGCACCGCCCAGCGTCACCGGGCCAAGCGCGCCCTGCTCCGGCATTTCATCGGCGATCATCAGGTGCGAATTGCCTACTTTCATTTCTGCGTGGGCCACTTTGCCATCGGGCAAGGGCAATCGGAAAAGTTCCTCAGCATTAAAGGCTTGCGTGTAAAAGGCCAGTGCGTCGGCGGCGCCGTTAACCACTAGGTAGGGGGTCAGGCTGTGGTAGCCCTCGGGGATGGCGGGTACGGTCATCGTGCTCTCCTTGACAAAAAACGCCCAGCGGCCAGTCCGCCCAGCGCGGGCGCCGCGCTGGATGCGAGTGCACCAAGCCACTACAATGGCCGGCCCACGAGGCGCCCTAGAGACGATAACTGTAGCACCATGGCAAACCACCTGACGCTTCGCAATATCACACTGATCACCTTTCTGTTATTGGCCTGTGGCCTCATAGCCATCTGGTGGCTCGCCGACCTCAGCTGGGCGCGGCTGGCGCAGTTTTTTCCCGTGCTGTTTGTGGGCATCGGTGGCGCCACCATCGCCAACGCCAGCGGTGTGGGCGGCGGCGTCGTCTTTGTGCCGGTGTTTGACTACATCAACAGCGCGGATATTTTGTCGGTGAGCGCCACGCAAATCGTCGCCACCAGTTTTCTCATTCAATGCTACGGCATGACCACCGGTTCGCTCACCTGGCTCAACAAAATGCAGCGCCAAACGGCGCAGCCGGCCACCGGTATTCCACCGGCGCAATTCTGGGGTTTGATTGTCTGGGTGTTGGCGGGCTGCCTGCCGGCACTGCTGGCCACCCAGTACATTTTCGCCTTTGCGCCCGCCGATGTATTGTTTTGGTTTAAAAGCTTATCCATCTGCCTGGGTAGCGCGCTGCTACTAAGCGTGTGGCGCGACGACCCAAAGATAACACCCCGCGCGCAGCTCGCACGGCCGGATCTCTACGTGTTAGTGGGCCTTGGCGTGGTCGGCGGTTTTGCCACCGCGCTCTTCTCCGTGGGCGTAGGCGAGCTGGTGGCGCTGTATTTGTTTATTCGCAACTACCCATTGGTGACCTGCGCCGCCACCGCGGTAATTATTACCGCCGTTACCGTATTAAGCGGCATGGTGTTTCATTTGCTACACACCGATATTCCTTGGCTGCTGGCAGCATTTGCGGTGCCCGGCGCGGTAATCGGCGGCTATATTGCCCGCGGCTTTGCCTATTTTTTAGGGCCGCATCGGCTGAAGATATTGGCGGGTGTGTGGATTGTGGGCTCGAGCATCTATCTGCTCGCGGTGCATTAAGTTGAGGTCAGCGGCGCCATAACGATGCCAATTGGCGCCCCCACCCTGGCGCAGGCGGGGGCTTGTACCAACCTATGAATCGCTAGAAATTCCAGCGGCCATCTTGCACATCCAGTTCTTGAATCGCGCCGCCGTCTTTTTCAATCACGCACTTTACTTTGCGCGATACGGTGTCGCCCGCCATCACCGCGCGGTAGTTGTACATAAAGGTGAACACACCCCGGCGGTAATCGCTCATGGCGTTGCGGCGGAATTGAAAATCCGTCTGATCGGTTTGGCTGGCCGACACTTTTGCGTCGCACAGGGCGCGCGCATCCGATTGACTCAATCCGGCGGCAAAGGTGGGGGCGGCAACAAGGGCCAGAGCTGCAATGAATAAACGAGTGACCATGGGTATCTCCTGGTTCAAAATCGATGAGGTTGTTTGGGCAACTGCCAACCGTGGCATATAAGTCTTTTAACACAACGGTTGCATAACAAAACCTAAGATAGTTGCTTAAGTTGTTTTTTGCAACTAATATTCACATGCATTCAGAGGCAGAACTCAATGGTCAAAAACAACTTCTCCCACCTGTGTTGCCCGGTTGCCCGCTCCATGGATGTGGTGGGGGAAGCCTGGTCCATGTTGGTGTTGCGCAACCTGATGCTGGCCGGCGGCACCGGGCGCTTTGATCAAATGGTGGAGGAGCTGGGCATTTCCCGGAATATTCTCACCGAGCGTCTAAAGCGACTTGAACACGAGGCCATTCTGACCAAGCAACCGGTACAGGAAGGCGGGCGGCGTATGGAGTACAAGCTGACGCCCAAAGGCTGGGAGCTAATGCCTATCATGATTGGATTTGCTCAGTGGTTTGACCGCTGGCGGCCCGATCCCGAGCGCTCGCCGCTGACCTTTTTGGACCGCCGCGACCACCAGCCCATTCAACCGCTGCGAGTGCTATCGCACGATGGCCGTCCGCTTGGGCCGGCGGATATCTTACCGGTGTCCGAGGACTGACCGAGCTCGTCCAGCCAAGCCGCTGGCAGGGGCTTGCCAGCGTTAGCGCGCGCGAATCAATTCGGTAGGCTGGTGTAGTGGCTTTTTTCCAACCAGGCGCTCGAGCGGTAATCGGTGGTGTAGGCTGTCCCCACGTTGGTCCAGAATGAAGTGCGATTGAATTGAAACTGAGGCCGGTACAAGGGTAGTGCGCTGGCCAAGGGGTAACGCCGCAAACCCGACAGGCCATTTTTCTGGGTGGCCTCTAGAATGTATTCCCGATTGTCTTTTATCAGCACCACCCACGCGTGACCGCCGCCGTCGTAGGTGCCTAAAGCTACCCGCGCATCTTCACCCATATCGATTAACCAGTCGGCCAGCGCGATGGCGTGATCTTCGCAATCGCCACGGGTGTACAGGTAGGCCTGTCGGCTGGTCTGCCAGATTTCTTCGCCGCCGTGATTGAGTTTATCCAGCATGTAGCGCTTTTTACGGGCCAACACCGACAAGGGCACAAACACATTTGTAGTGACAAAGGGGCTAAATCCCTCTAGGTAGCCGTTCACAAAGTGGTGGCGCCTGTCCAAGCCCATGGCCGACCCGGTCGCCTGCTCAACGCCGTAGAACTTATAGGTAAAAAACGCCGACTTGTTTGCATCGGGCCCCAACAACTTATGCAACTGATCTTCATCGATGGTTTTCTGCGTATGCAGCAGGGTCACCCGACCGGGCTTGGGGCCATGGTGGGTTTGGCTGGTCTTTAATCGGGCCATGCCCGCCTGATAGGCCTGCTCCTCCAACTGGCGCGCGGCGTCCTGCTGTGCCTGCTCAGCGCCCTGCTCTTTGAGCTGCGATAAAAAATGCAGCGCCAGCAACAGCACCAGAGCCCAGTTGAAAAGCCGCCCCACTAACCCTTAAATCCAAAGGTCACAATAAGTGCGACAAAAATCAAAATTGACGATGCAAAGATGGCTACCGCCACATTGCCGTTCTTTAACTCCTCTTCGAAACTCACTGTTTTCATGAGCTTGTCGTCAATCAATAACAAGGCTTTTACACCCACAAATAATGCCACCAGGGTATACAGCAAGTTGACACCCAGGTTCATCAAGGTTGCCAGTAAAAAGTCCCACTCCATGCGTCATTCCTTCAAGCGATTTGAATAATTGATGTGCAGCTATCGCCGACGGGCAGGTCGGCTACAGCCGCGCAGTGTAGCCATTATCGTGGGCGCGACAACAGCAAAATTTTATGCGGCTCCGCGCGCGTGAATACACAACTGACGCCTTGACACTAGCCCGCCAGCGCCGGCATAGGCTGCAAATAGGCAAGCATCACCAGAGCAAACATTTCGGTCAGCTCCACAGCGGCGCCCACGGTATCGCCAGTGACACCGCCCAAACGCACGAGCATTAAGCGCCGTAGTAACAGCAACTGCACAGCTAAAACACCCCACAGCCACAGGCTATTGAGACCCACTAACGCCAACAGGCCGACACCCGCGGCCACTAAACACGTCGCAGCCCAGCCGCGCTGGAACCGCCCGTTGGCCGCCACCACCATCGGGCTCGCCAGCCCCTCGGCCCGAGCATAGGGGGTGGTGAAAAACAACAGCGCAGGCACGCAGCGCCCAATAACGGGCACCAACAGCAAGCTGGCCAACAACACGGCGCTCGAACTCCACAACCACAGGTGCGCTAGAGCCGTCACTTTTACCAACAACACGCAAGCCACGGTCATAACCGCCGCAGAGCCGGCCCTGGGATCTTTCATAATGGCTAGGCTGCGAGCCCGATCGCCCAGACCGCCCAACCAGGCGTCGGCGGCGTCTGCCAAGCCGTCAATATGCAAGCCGCCAGTGAGGAAAACCCAAAGCGTTATCAGCAGCGCAGCATTCAGCGCCACCGGCCCCGGCGGTAGCAACCAGGCCAGCGCGCTCAACACGCCGCCCAGCAACAAGCCAACCAGCGGGAAAAAGTACATGACCCGCCGCTGGTGTACATCGCTAACCTCTGCCAACCGAGGCGCCGGCACGCGGGTTAAAAACATGACCGCCAACCAAAAGCTAGTTTTCATCGGTCGCCCGCCCATTGTGAAAAATCAGCTGCGGCCAATCGGGTTGATCGGGCGCGTGAAAGTAGCGCACCAGCGACAGGCAACCGTGCGGTACGTGCAGGTGCGACAGCGGCCGCAGGGGCATGCCCAATAGCTCTGCTAACAGTCTGCGCAGCACGCCGCCGTGAGTCACCAACACCAACGTTTGGCCGCGATAGGCGCCCAATAGCGACTGCCAGCCCGCCCTGACCCGCGCCTGAAAATCGGGCAGGGTTTCCGCTCCTGGCGGTGGGTGTGCCACAGGGTCTCGCCAGAAGGCGCTAATTGCCGCCGGTGCCGCCTGCTCGATGTCCTTTACGGCCCGCCCCTCCCAATCGCCAAAGTCTATTTCGGCAAAGGCCGGTTGCTCGACACAGGGCAGGGATCGCGCCGCTGCAAAGGCCCGAGCCGCGGCGCTACAGCGTTGCAGAGGCGAGGTGGCCACCGCCGCCAGAGGCGGCAAACTCGCCAGGCGATCGAGCAATTGTCGATGGCCGGCTGGCGTACAGGCCGAATCGGTGCGGCCGCGAAAAATCTGGCCGCCTTCGCAGGCGCCGTGGCGAAGCAAATAGATGCTGGTGGGCGTCATTCGCCTTCGGCCACACCGGCCTCGGCAAAGGTGGCCATGTTGTTGTGCAGGTCGCAGGCCATGCGCAACAAGGGCACCGCCAGTGCGGCGCCGCTGGCTTCGCCCAGACACAGCCCCAAATCCAGTAGCGGCGCGAGCGACAGCGCATCCAGTACCGCGCTGTGGCCCGGTTCCGCCGAGCGATGAGCAGCGAGTAGCCAGGGCCGCACGCTCGGGTTAATGCGCACGGCGGTCAGCGCCGCCACGCCACAGATGTAACCATCCACTAGCACGGGGAGGCGGGCCTGAGCGCAGGCAATGTAGCAGCCCACCAGCGCGGCAATATCAAAGCCACCCAGGCAGCGCAACACTTCCAGGGGCGCTGTGACCGCGCCGTGATATGCCAGAGCCTGCTTGATCACCGCCACTTTGTGGGCCAGTCGGCTATCGTTGAGCCCAGTGCCCGGCCCTGTGAGCTGCTCCGCCGGTTGCGCCACCAATCGAGCCAACATAGCCGTGGCGGCGGTGGTATTGCCTATGCCCATTTCACCAGCTACGAACAACTCGCAACCGTCTTCCACCGCGCGCGCTACCGCTTGGCGCCCAGTTTCCAGCGCCCGTTCCAGTTGGCCGCGGCTCATGGCATCGGCACAGCGAATATTGCCCGACTGCGGCGCGATCACCTGACACTGCACCCCGCGCGATTCGTGTACCGGTGCCACAGTCCCCAGATTCACCACCTCAAAAGCGGCCCCGAGCGACTTGGCCAACACCGTGATCGCCGCGCCGCCATTGATGAAGTTATCCACCATCTGGGCAGTGACCGCCTGCGGGAAGGCGGAAACCTGCTCGGCGCAGACGCCATGGTCTGCGGCAAATACGCAGATATTTACGTGTTTCAATTCGGGGTGCTTGCGATGTTGCAGGGCGGCCAGGTGGGCAGCCAGGGTTTCTAAGCGCCCGAGCGAGCCTGCGGGCTTCGTCAGCTGGCGCTGCCAGGCGAGCGCCTTGGTGCGGTGCTTTTCGCTAGGCACCTGACCGGGGTGCAAATACCACTCTTGCATGTGCGCATCCTTTGGTTACGACATCCGTTAATTGAATACCACGACGCGGGCTAGGCCGTTGCGTCCTTCATTACCAGTGGTAAGCCGGCGGCACAAAACACCACTCGGTCACAGTGCTCCGCCAATGTTTGATGCAAAAAGCCGCTTTCATCCACAAAGCGGCGACTGAGTTCGCCCAGGGGCACAACCCCCAGACCCACTTCGTTGCCGACCAGCGTGATAGGGCCGGCATGCGCCTTGAAAGCCTCGATAAACAGCGCCCGCTCGCGCGGCCAGCATTCAGCCAGTAAACAGTTGCTCAACCACAGTGTGAGGCAATCTATCAAAACCGGCGCCCCATTTGAACGCCATTGACCAATCAGAGCCGACAAATGCAAGGGTTCTTCAAAACATTGCCAAATGCTGTCGCGATCTGCTTGGTGGCGCTGGATGCGCGCTCGCATTTCTTCGTCGGATGCCGCGAGGCTGGCTGTTGCCACATAGTGTGGCGATGCGCCCACCTGCCTCGCTTGCGCCAGCACCTGCTGCTCGGCGTAGCGACTCTTGCCCGAGCGGGCCCCTCCCAATATCAACTGCTTCACTGCGCGTTCCTGCCAGTTGGTGAAATGCCGCCATTGTACAGGTGTGGGGCGGCTCATACAGGCGCCGCCAATTCTGCACGGACTGCTAGACTTACGGAGCCGTTAGCGCAATGATTCACGCCTTTTCCGCGGCCAGCCTGCACCGGCCCTATGTCGCCCAGCACGAGTAACCTAAGGACTTTTATGACCGATTCCAGTTCACCGCTTGTACCGCTGCCCTGTGTGGGTTGGCGCGAGTGGGTTGCCCTGCCCGAATTGGGCATCAAAAACATTAAAGTGAAAGTGGATACAGGCGCGCGCACCTCGGCACTGCACACCTTTGCCATGGAATTTTTTGAACGCGATAACCAAGAGTGGGTGCGCATTGGTGTGCACCCCATTCAAAAGAGTGACCGCGAGTGGTTTACCGAAGCGCGCGTCATCGACAAACGCATCGTTCGCGACTCTGGCGGTCACGAAGAATTACGCCCCGTCATTGAAACGGCGATTTATCTGGGGCAACACCAATTCCGAGCAGAGCTCACCCTGACCAGCCGCGACAACATGAAATTTCGCATGCTGTTAGGCCGCAAAGCCCTGGAGAATCGCTTTCTAGTGGATTCACAGGGCTCTTACTTACAATCAGTCCGGCCCACGCCCGACGCCCTTTGAGGTGTAGTCATGAAAATTGCAATACTCTCGCGCAACCCCAATCTCTACTCTACGCGCCGCCTGAAAGAGGCCGCCGAAGAGCGCGGTCACGAGGTGGAAATTATCGATGCGCTGCGCTGCTACATGGCCATCAATCCCTCCGACCTGGATATGCACTACAAGGGCCGCGAGCTGCTTGGCTTTGACGCGGTCATTCCGCGTATCGGCGCCTCTGTCACTTTTTACGGCACCGCCGTACTGCGGCAATTTGAAATGATGGGCGTGTATCCGCTGAACGAATCGGTGGCTATTTCGCGCTCGCGCGACAAACTGCGCTCCATGCAACTGTTGGCGCGCAAAAATATTGGTCTGCCCACCACCGGCTTTGCCAACCAAACGCGCTACATCCCCGATCTGATCGACATGGTGGGCGGCGCGCCGCTCGTGATCAAATTGCTGGAGGGCACCCAGGGTATTGGCGTGGTACTGGCGGAAAATCGCAAGGCCGCCGAAAGTATTCTGGAGGCCTTTATGGGCCTGGGCGCCAATATCATGGTGCAGAAATTTGTGAAAGAAGCGGGTGGTGCCGATATTCGCTGCTTTGTGGTGGGCGACAAAGTGGTGGGCGCCATGAAGCGCCAGGGCAAAGAGGGCGAATTCCGCTCTAACTTGCACCGCGGCGGCACCGCATCGCTGGCCAAAATCACTCCGCAGGAACGCGAAACCGCCGTGCGAGCGGCGCGCACCATGGGCCTAAACGTCGCCGGTGTTGACCTGTTGCGCTCTTCCGCCGGACCGGTAGTAATGGAGGTCAATTCGTCGCCCGGTCTGGAGGGTGTCGAAGCCGCTACGGGTAAAGATATTGCCGGCGAAATTATCAAGTGGATGGAAAAAAACGCCAAGGTCAACGCCTCTAAAACCAAGGGTAAAGGCTGACCCTATGAGCAGCACCAAAAAATCGGCGCGCGCGCCCTTTGAACTGCTGGATGCCACTGTGGCCGCTGGCGAGCGCGCCATGCTACAAATGGATATCGGCAAACTCTACACCAACACGCCGCTGTCAATCGGTGTGGAGGTCATGCACGGAAAATACGATGGCCCTGTGTTGCTGGTCACCGCCGCCATTCACGGCGACGAGTTAAACGGCATCGAGGTATGTCGCCGCCTGTCGAAGTTACCGGCGCTCAATCGTCTGCACGGCACCCTGATTTTAGTGCCCATCGTCAACGCTTTTGGATTTATCCAACAAATTCGCTATCTGCCCGATCGACGCGATTTAAACCGCTGCTTCCCCGGCAGCGAAAAGGGCTCACTCGGCTCGCGCATCGCCTACTTGATTCGCACCAAGCTGTTGGAAAAATGCAGCCACGTGGTGGATTTACACACGGGCGCCATTCATCGTTCCAACTTGCCGCAAATTCGCGCCAACCTAGAAAGCGATGCCAACCTGGCCATGGCGCAGGCCTTTGGCGCCCCGGTGGTCATGCACTCAGGCGTACTCGACGGATCATTTCGCGACGCGGCCGACAAACTCAACAAGCCCTTCATTCTCTACGAGGCGGGCCAGGCTCTGCGTTTTGACGAAGCGTCGATCAACGGTGGCGTCAAAGGCGTGCTGGGGGTAATGAACCACTTAGGTATGTTAAAAGGTCGACGGTCGACCAAAACTGCTTTGGCACCCATTGTGGCGCGCTCCAGCCAGTGGGTGCGCGCTGCACACGACGGCATGATGGTAGCCAACATTGAGCTCGGCGAGCGCGTAAAGAAAGACGATATTTTAGCCCTAATTGTCGATCCCTATGGCGAGATGGAGCTAGAAGTGCGCGCTCCGGTCAATGGCATCATTATCGGCCGGAATAACATCCCGGTCGTAAACGAGGGCGAAGCGCTATTTCATGTAGCAAAGTTCGACACGGTCAAAGACGCAGAAAAAACCGTTGAAAAATTTCACGAGCAAATGGAAGACTTGAACGATCCGGATCTGCGCTATACAGATCCGTGGGGAGAGCGCTATGACAATTAAAGCCCTGTTGTTTAATAGTAAAGGGGAACTCGAAAAACAAGGCGGCGAAGAGCTATTACCCCTCTACCACAACAGCGACTACTTTCTCTGGCTGGATATTTGCGGGGCCGAAAGCGAGCGCGAAATGCGCGCCCTGGCAGACTTCGATATAAACCCGCTGGCGCACCGGGACGCGCAGCGACACCGGCACCCGCCAAAATACGAGGCCTTTGACGACCACGTATTTTTATTGATGCACGAACTGATGCACGCCGGCAGCCACGAAAATATGGCGCGCCACCAGCTGGCGCTGTTTGCCAATAATTCCCACTTAATCACTCGCCACGATAAGCCCAGCGCCGCGGTGGACAAACTGTGGCAACAGCTGTGCGACGAGCGGCGCCTTACAGCGGGTGGCATGGGCCAACTCTGCTATCTGATATTGCGCGGCATTGTGGACCGGTTTCTGCCCATCATGTTCGAAGTGGAACAGCGCCTGGGCGAAATTGAGGATGAAATATTTGAAACCAATACCGACGACCTTTTGGGCGAGTTGATTAACTACGGCTCTCAGTTAAAAAAGGCCAGGCGCTCCTTTGTCTACCAAAAGGAGTTGATCGACGAAATCATCAGCGGTCACAGGCACCAGCTGCTTGCCTTCGACGAACACGAATTGATTGACTTGTTTGAGCATTTCGAGCGGCTCGGCAGTCTCGCCAATTTGTATCAGGAACTGACAACCGATCTAATCAACGGCTTCATCTCCATCAGTGCCCACCGGGCCAATAATATCATGAAATTGCTAACCATTGTCACCGCAATATTTTTGCCGTTAACACTGGTAGCCGGCATTTATGGCATGAATTTTCAACACATGCCCGAACTTAGCTGGCACTACAGTTATTTCTTTGTGCTGGGCTTTATGGTGGCGTTTGTGATCTTTGGGGTAACGTTTGTGCGCCGGAAGGGGTGGCTTTAATCCATGCAAGACATACTCACCTTTGCCCTGATTGACTTTGAGGGCTATACGCTGACGGTCTTTGGCTTGATCAAAATGCTGGCCGTACTTATTGCAGGTATTATTTTATCCGCCATCGCCCAGCGTTCCATCATGCGCATTGCACAAATGAAACGCACTTTCGATGCACGCGCAGCCTACTCCTTTGGGCGTATATTGCACTACGCCATCATGACACTGGCGATCATTTTATCGTTGTCGGTGGCGGGATTTGATTTCACCAAATTGGCAATCGTCGCTGGTGCTCTGTCTGTGGGCATCGGCTTTGGTTTGCAGGGCATTGCCAACAACTTTATCTCCGGCATCATCATGTTGTTTGAACGCAACATCAATGCCGGCGATGTGGTAGAGCTGCAATCGGGCACTTTTGGCACCATTAAAGAAATCAACGTGCGCTCAACGCTCATAAATACTCCCGACAATATGGACGTATTGGTACCCAATTCCGAGTTTCTGTCGGGGCAAGTGACCAATTGGACCTTGCGCGAAGGTGTGGTGCGCTTTCGCATTCCCTTTGGCGTGGCCTATGGCACCGACAAAGATAAAATGCGCGATGTTGTGTTGAATGCCGCCAACGCCCTGCCTATGACGGTCAACGAAGAACCTAAATATGGCACCCGCGTATTTATGACCGGCTTCGGTGATTCCAGCCTGGATTTCGTCCTAGCCGTCTGGGTGTCCGACGACGCCGCCAAGCGTCCCACCACCACCAAATCAGAATATCTCTGGACCCTGGAAAGCGCCCTCAAGCGCAACGGCTTTGAGATCCCCTTCCCACAGCGAGATCTGCATGTTCGGTCGGATTTTCGCGCCGGTAAAAACGATGACCCTCAACTCACAACTTAGTGACTGTATAACACCAAGTACAGGCCAGCACCCAAGGCCAACTGCAACAACGCAGGCCAGGCGTAAGACTGAGCGAGAAATGCAATGTGGGGATACTTCGGGTGGTAGAATACCCGTACTTTTTCACCTTCAATTAAGCCGCTAATGCGGTTGCGCATTAACGGCCAAGCGGGCGAGGCATGCAGCCGATTGGCGATGTACTTAAATCCCTCGAGCGCATAGACGTAGCACAACACCGGCTGCTCGGTATGTATTTCACCCGCCTCGGCGCGCCTCCGGCCTAAAACAGTCTGGTAAAACCAATCCCTCACTGTGGCGGGCGCCGTGGGCACCGCCTGCGCAATTACACCCACAGTGCTCGGCCAACGCCGGCGGGTAAGCGTTTGGTAAAGTGCAGTCAGTCCGTTAAGCACAAGCAATAGCGCAGCCACCACGATGACAATCTCGATAGCCTGCACGTTATTGCGCCCCTCGTCCATGCACACAAACTCTCGTCATGACTCGCATCCGGATACTACTCCAGGCTAATGTGAATCGGACTGTTTTGGCGTTTCAGTGCAGGGAACCGGTGTGTCGCGTAGTGTGCGTGGCAACTGCTGCAAGCCTCCATCATTTTCATGTAGTAAAAGCCCACCAGCTCTGTATGGTTATCCTCGGCCACGTGCTTCAACTTGGCGGCAGTGTTGTGCAGTGTTCGATCGCGTTGCTTAAAATCCTCCGGCAAAGCGCGCTGCAGCTCCTGTCGTTGGGCGCCAGTCAGCTGTTTTCGCATGATGTAGCCGTCTTTCAATTGGCCCGCCAACTCCGCAGCGCGCGCCATATCGCCGGCAATGTGGGCCGACAATAACTGGTGCATACCCTGCTCGAGGGCGCGCATCTCCTGACCGAGCAAGGCTCGCGTCGCCGGGCTGAGCTGCTCTACGGGCGAGTCTGCTCGCACACTGCCGATCGCCAAAAAAATCAGGCCCAGTGCCGCCACAAAACAGCGGGCGTTGTACCAATATGCCGTGTATCTCATAAATTAAGTACCTCGCGTGTGTGATTTATATGCCCTGCGCGGTTTTGCAAACGTACACCGAATTGCTGGCTTCTGCCTGCTGAAAGGGATTGTAGAAAGTGACTTGATGGGTTGCCACATTCGCGAACACCGATTCAAGCAGGGAAACAAAAATAGGATCGGGCAGATTTTGCGACCACATGGCAAAAACGCCGCCGGGCACCAATTGCTGGGCCATGGCTGTCAAATTATCGCGCCTGTAGAAAGCGGCATTTTCGGAATTGAGAAACTCGCTGGGCGAGTGATCAATATCCAATAAGATGGCGTTAAACAGCCGGCCGGGCTGAGCAGCGTCAAAGCCGCGTTGCGCATCAACTGCCATGTCAAAAAAACTGCCCAGTACATAGTGACAGCGTTGATCGGCATTGAGCACTGTACCCAGCGGCACCAGCTCCCGACGGTGCCATTGAATCACCGTGTCCAATGCATCGACCACTAACAAATCATCGACGCGCTCATCCTGCAGCGCGGCGACGGCGGTATATCCCAGCCCCAGACCACCTACCACCACAGCGAGCGATTCGCCGTCAACGGCGGCCAGGCCAAGGTGCGCAAGCTGTTCTTCGGCCTCAACAAACATACTCGACATCAAGTAGTCGTCGCCCAGTTTGACTTCGTAAATGGGGTTGGGGCCAAGCACCGGTATGACTCGCTTGCGTAGGGAGATTTCGCCCAGCGCCGAGGGCTGGCTGTCGATTTCTTCGAAAAGTGAGGCCATGGGAAAGTTAACCTGATGTAGGTGAGACACCGGAAATCGGCGCGATACCGCAAGACTAACAGGCTTGGTCGCCGCTGCAAAATCGCACAGTCTGTAGATAGGGAGCCAGGCAAGTTCAACGAGGCGTGCGAATCCTGCCCATGTATTGAATCGGTGGCACTTAAGTGCAAGTTGCTATTGGCTATCACAAGGCGCATAAAAAAGGCGGCTCCTAAGGAGCCGCCTTTTTTGAATCAGTCGCCAGGATTAGATCGCGACAATATTCTCAGCCTGCGGGCCTTTTTGGCCGGCGGTCACATTGAATTCTACCATCTGACCTTCGGCCAGGGTTTTAAATCCGGAACTGGCAATGGCGCTGAAGTGCGCGAACACATCGGGACCTGAGGACTGCTCAATAAAACCAAAACCTTTCGCTTCATTGAACCACTTAACGGTGCCTTTAACTTTAGACATAATACGTACCTGAATTTCAACTATAGGGGTGCCTTCAAGAGGCTTGAATCGCAAAAAAATAGACTGGAACTTAGAAACTTCAGGACGAGGAATTACGAATAAGTCAGCGCAATGCAGATTTTAAATTAGAGACTTCTTTCTAGCTGGCATTCATCCTATAGAGGTTTCCTACAGATAGCCAGCGTTATTCCCAGCTATGTGCAATAGCCGCAGGTCGTCGCCCTATGCGCGCAATAGAACTGCGGCTCGCTTGACAGTTCAAATTAAGCGCCGAGTAACTTTCAAACTACGCACTTAAGCGATAGTACTACTAAGCGCTAGTGTAATGACCCTTTGGCTCAAGGTGCCATTGATAAAGCCATGCATTAATACAATCACCCACTAGTGGAACCACGCCCGAATGAAACGGCCTATTGAGTTGCGTCTATTTGGCGCTCGCCTTGCTAGAAAAGCGAAGTATTAAAAAGCCGACAACCGCACTCAGCCCCGACCCCAATAAAATTCCAAGTCGATCAATACGTGCATAGCCCGCACCGCCTTCGGCAAATGCGAGACCACCCACGAACAAACTCATGGTGAAGCCGATGCCGCACAACACCGAAACGCCCAAGAGCTGTAGCCAACTCACATCCTTCGGCAGACGAGCAAAACCCAGCAGTACCACGGCACCCACACACAGCAAGACACCGATGGGTTTGCCCAGAAACAAACCGGCGGCAATACCAAAGGGCACGGGATTTAACAGATGCTCAAGATTCAACCCCTCAAACGAGATGCCGGCATTTACCAGTGCGAATACAGGCAGTATTAAAAACGCAACCCAGGGGTGCAGCACCTCAACAATGGATTTCGTGGGCGAAAGAGCGCCGCCGTCTGCTACTCGGGTGGAGATAAAAAAAGCCGTCACAACACCCGCCAGAGTGGCGTGCACGCCCGATTTCAACACACACACCCATAGCACCATACCCAAAACCACAAACGGGAAGGGCCGCCGCAATCCCAAGTACTTGAACAACGCCATGAGCAGAATGACCACTGCAGCGGCCATCAGCGAAGTAATCGACAGGCCCGATGTATAAAACAGCGCGATAATGACAATCGCCATCAGGTCGTCCAATATCGCCAGCGTCATCAGAAATACTTTTAAGGCCACAGGTATGCGAGAGCCCACTGCCGCCAGCACACCCAGCGCGAAAGCGATGTCTGTAGCCGTGGGTACCGCCCAGCCTTTTACGGCAAAGGGATCTGCCATATTGAACATTAGATAAATGAGGGCCGGCACCGCGACACCACCGATCGCACCCGCCAGAGGAAGAATTAATTGCGAGCGATCGGATAGGTGCCCATGCAACAACTCGTGTTTTATCTCTAAGCCAACCACAAAGAAAAACACCGCCATCCAGCCGTCATTCACCCACAGGAACAAGGGTTTTTCGACACGCAGATTGCCAAACTGAACGGACCCCGTAATATTGAGGGCGTCGATATAGAGCTGCGACAGCGCGGAGTTTTTCACCAGCATCGCCACGATTGTGGCAATAATCAACATGACGCCCGCAGCGCTTTCCAAATGAATAAAGCGCTGGATACCCTTGCTAAAACGATCTAAAGGATTTGCGTCGACACTCATGATGCCCTCCCGAATAACCTGGGCGCACAAACCAATCTGTTTCACATAAACAACTGCGGGATAGCCCTAATCGCTTGTGAGTCAACGCCCTTGTCTCGAGCGAATTGTCACCTGAAATGGAACCGCCCTACAGCCTTGCGCAAACGCGCAGAGCCTCCGCCAGCCGTCGTTTTCAGCATAGCGGAACGCCTTCATAAATTGCAGCTATTTCGGACAATCGGGTGCGCCGAGCTGTGGGCGACAAGCTGGGACTAGACCAACTTGAATGGGGCAATATCGGGTCAATGGTTCACCGCACACCGGTGCCCGACCTGACGGCCGGATACGGCCAGACGGATTAGGGGGAGAGTTCGATCCACTGCCCCACTCCGATAGCATTCATCACCAATTCAACGGAGAGTGCAGACAGGATCATACCCATAACCTTGGTCAGGATTGCGGCGCCTGCAGTACCGATAACATTTAAAATGCGATCGGAGAAGATCAGCAGTAACCAGGTGACAAAAAGCACCGCCAGGGTGATCAGGCCAGTGCCCACCTGCACGGGTATGGAGTGTATGTGATTATCGGTCAGCAGGATTACCGCCAGAATGGCGCCGGGTGTAGCCGTACCGGGAATGGCCAAGGGAAATACCGCCACATCGTGCTCTGGCTCTTGTTTTAGCTTTTGGTAGGGCGCGCCAAAGATCATCTGCAGGCCAAACAAAAACAGAATGATCCCGCCACCGAGTTGTAGGGAAATCAATCGGATACCCATGGCCGTTAGTAACACCTGGCCGATAATAATGGCGCCAATCAATACTATGCCGGCGTAAACTACTGTGCGGCGCGCCGCCTGCCGCCGCTCGCTGGCCGACAAACCGGCAGTAATCGACACAAAGATTGCCATGGTGCCTACGGGGTCAATGGTGGCCCAGATGATCAGCGCATCTTGTAGAAATTTTTCGACCATACGCATCCACCCGCGAGTTCTACCCGCATTGTCAGTTTGACCGACACCCCTTTATGTTTCGCCACGCCTTAAGCATGTCGGCCAGCTGCCCGCTCCAGCGGCCATGCCTTGCGCAGGAAAACGCGCGCTGGCCCCAACAGTGATCGACGCGAGCGCCATTGCTATCAGCCTAGCCCACATTGGCAGCGACAGCTTAGCCCGGAGGCTGTCTGTTAACCTGCGCTGCTGCGCGCCCTGGCCGCGCCTAATTCGCCACCGCTGCCCTTCGCATCCACCCCCAGCTGATGGGCTAATTGATTGAGCCAGCCCGCCGCCAAACTCGGTTTATACACCAGCTCAATCTGCTCTCGGTCGACAAAGGGGTTATCCGTGATCCGAATTACCCGCAATCCCGCCTGCTGCGCAATAAAATCAGGTACATACGCCAATGCTCGGCCAGACACTACCAGCGACATCAACACACTGACATCGTTGCAGCGGTAGGCTATGCGGCGAGGTAACTTGTCATCGCGCCAACCGTCCGAGCCGATACCCCGCGCTGTCCCGCAAAAAGGTGACACACTTGGGCAGGCAAAGCCGTAGGAAGACAATTGTTCGACCTGTAGTTCAGCACCTGGAAATGACTCGAACACCCGGTGCTGTGCGCTCGCCACCACCTCGAAGCGCGTCGAGCCAAATGCTATGCGCTGAAAGTCGGCCTGCAACGTTAGGCTATTGGTTGCCACCTGAGTCACCAAGGCTATGTGACACTGGCCCGTGGCGACGCGATTAATGGCTTGCCCCTCCCAGGCCACTTCCAGATTAACGTCAAAGCGAACCTCATCGAGCCGCCTCAGTACTGCCGGCAAGAAATACGTCATCAGCACGGAGGGCCCCGCAATACGCGCCGTGGTTCTATGGGCGGCACCGTTGAATTCACTGAGCGCCTGATCGGCCTCGTGCACTAGGTGTAAAGCGTACTGCCGAAATTTGCGCCCCTGTTGATTCAACTGAATGTTCCTGCCAATCCGGTCGAATAAAGGGGCGCCCAACTGATCTTCCAATCGTCTAACGGCCTTTGACAGCGCACTCGGCGTGACACCCAGCTCCCGGGCAGCGGTCTGCAGGTTATTTAGCTGCGCCACCAGCACATACTTGCGCAAATCATTGATATCCATTTTTAATTCCAATCGGGAAACAGATGTGTAGATAAAAGAGCTTATAACGAATTAAAGAGCTTGCCACACTGGGGCACTGACATGACCAGTATCGAGCCACTATGCAGTACAGACCAACAAGGGCAGCGGGGAGCTCGCCTCGCGATTCGCGGGATGGCAATAGTCGACCGTTTGCCGCGCCACCAGTCGCCGACACCGGCTGGATCCGCTGGCTATTCCTGACCTATCTGGTCGCTTTCACATGGGCGCTCGCAAGCCCTTCAGCCGACAACCCGGTAGATTCCCGCGACGCCCACCCGATGCACAGCCGCATGGGCCAGCACGGCATGGTGTTGTTTACCGACGGCGCGCATCTGTACGCCAGCCACCTGCCGCTTTACCAGCGGCCCCACGACGCCCAAATCATTTATCGCATACACAGCGAGCACCAGCGCGTACTGATTCAGCAGTTAACCGCCCACACTGCGCAACACAATTCGGGGCGGGCGCCCACACTGCTGACACTTTTGCCCGACCGGTTTAATTTGGATCGCCTGATCGCGGGCGAAACTTTTCACCTGCCTGCGCAAATTTATAGCGGCCACTTCGAGCGGGGCGGAACCCTATGGCTGGCTGAACAGCGGCTGCATTTCGTACAACAGATATACCTAAGAAGCCTGTCTAAGCCGGTGCAGCCGCTCAGTCAATTGGTCCGCTGGGACGCGTTGTCGCTTGCTCGCGGGCACTCAACGCTTTTTGTACACCGAATCCAATCGCCGCCCTCCTTTGATGCGATACTTCTCAATCGCAGCTGCCCCAAAACACTAGGGGATGATCAACGCCCACTACCCGCCGTACCAACCCAGGCACATTTGGCAAAATTGTTTGAGGCCTGCGAATCGAGCCAGCTGATTTACATGGAAGCCCAGGATTTTGCACTATGACATTTTCAAACCGGCTCGCAGTTGCCGCATTGCTCACTGTAAGCGCCGTGGCATCCAGCCAACCGCTTACCGCCAACAATGCACCACTAGAGGCACTTGCCAAACACCGCTGGCAGCACGGCGCGCGCCTTTGCTGGTTAAATAACGAACCCGCCATTGAGGTGTATCGCTATACAGACGACACCTACATTTTGCGTCAGAATAAATGCCTGCATTACGAAGCGCCGTTTATATACGTGTTATTTGGCGATCGACAGGTGCTTGTTCAAGACACGGGCGCGACGGCAGACGCCGAGCAATTTCCGCTGTACCAGACCGTCATGCAATTGGTTGTCGCAGTGGCGAGTGAACGCAAGCGCGACCCTCAATCTTATCAACTGCTGATCACCCACTCCCATAGCCACAGCGACCACACAGCCGCAGACGCCCAATTTGCCAACAAACCTAATGCACTGCTCGTGGAACCCACGCTCGAGGCGGTAAAAAACGCCTTTGGCTTTGACGATAATGCAGCCCAATGGCCGCACAGCGCCGTACAAATCGATTTGGGTAATCGCCCACTGACGATCATTCCCATCCCCGGCCACCAGTCTGAAGCCATCGCCATATACGACAGCCAAACACAATGGCTACTCACCGGCGACAGTGTGTATCCAGGCAGATTGTACGTGAGCGACTGGCTGCAATACCGATCCAGCATTCGTCGGCTCGCCGCATTTACAAGTGAAAATACAATCAGCGCCATCATGGGCACGCACATAGAAATGACCAACCAACCCGGTGTCGATTTTGCCATGGGTAAACACTACCAACCCGACGAGGCGCCGCTGCCCATGCCCGCACAGAACCTCAATCTTTTAAATGAACTATTGTCGGCACACGCGCAACCCACGCGTATCGTCACAGACAGGTTTATTGTCTACCCCGTAAACCCACCTTAGTAGCAAGGGAAAAGAGCCAGCTCTAAGGCGAGTTTTTTCACGGCAAGCTCAGTGGACGGGCGCACGGTAGATGCGCCGCTCGAAGACGTGCAACGCGAATGGCGTGAAGAAGGCGAAAGGTGTAAAGCGTGCGATCGATCGCACCCAGGCGGACGCAAGCGTTGGCGGCGCGCAACCCCGCTTCAGCAGGTACCCGCTTTACACCAAAAATAGCGAGCCCAGGCCCAGAAAGGCGAAGAAACCCACGACATCCGTAACGGTTGTCAGAATGACCGCGCCTGACAAGGCCGGGTCTATTTTGAATTTATCCAGAATCAGCGGGATAACAACACCGCTGACAGCGGCAAAGATCAAATTAACGAGAATGGCCGCACCAATCACGAAACCAATGGCCGGCTTGGCAAACCAGAGCCCCGCCATCAACCCGATCACCAAAGCCCAGATCACCCCGTTGAGCAAACCCACCATGATTTCTTTGCGGAAAATTATTTTGGCGTTGGACGAGGACAAATGCCCAAGAGCCAGACCGCGAATTGCCAGGGTTAAGGTCTGGCTGCCGGCAATACCGCCCATGCTGGCTACTATCGGCATCAGAATGGCCAGGGCGACAACCTGCTCGAGCGTGGCCTCAAATAATCCGATGGTCCATGAAGCCAGCAAGGCGGTGAAAAGATTGATACCCAACCAAACCGCGCGGCGTTTGGCCGAGCGCTTGACCGGGGCAAATAAATCCTCGTCTTCCGACAGACCGGCCTGGTTCAGCATCTGTGCTTCGGCGTCGTCCTGTACCCAGCCCAAAATATCTTGCGAAGTGATACGACCCAGCAGATGGCCGGCATCGTCGACCACCGGCGTCATGGCGTAGTGGTTTTGATAGCTGTGATCGGCCAGATCGCTCATGTGCATATCCGCACCCACGGCGGGATCTTCTTCCAGCTTCAGCTCGCTGATCGCCTGTTGCGGGTGAGCATTAAACAAATCGGTGAGCTGCACGCTGCCCGCATAGAGCCCATCTTCACTCACCAAGCACAATAAATCGGTATTGGAGGGAATTTGCCACTGGCGCAGCAGGCGCATGACTTGCTGCGCCGTCAGCGTTTCACTGATACTGATAAAATCGGAATCAATGTTGCGGCCCACTTGATCGTCGTCAAAGCGCATCGCCGTGTTAACGGCGGTTTGCTCTTTGATGCTCATCAATTTTAGGCGGCGCGAGTAGAGCTTAGGGGGAATTAACTCGTTGAGCTCAACCAATTCCTGGGGCGACAGGCGTGCGGCCATGGTGCGCAGGTCGGCCTCGTCCATCTCGTTAATCAAGTGCCGGCGCGCGTCGTCGTGCATTTCAAACAGCACATCGCCGCGCTCATCTGCACTGATCAATGCCCACACAGTGAGACGGGAGTTAACCGGTAAAGACTCGAGCAGCGCCGCCACTGCTTCGCTGGGAAGTTCAAGAATCGCCGCGCGCGTTGCTTCGGTGAGTTCGCCGCTTTCGCCGGCCAGCTCACTGAGGATGGGATCTACCAGGGGTTCGTGCGTGGCAACTTCTGAAATTTCCAAATGGCAATCCCCGATGCGAAAAGTGAAGAAAGGGTTGTGCCGTTTATGTGCACAACCCGGTCGAACTGATTAGCCTTTTAAGCGCTTGTATTTCATGCGTTGCGGGGTGGCATTGGCGCCTTTGCGCTTCACAAAGTCTTCGTGGTATTCAGTGTAGTTGCCCTCAAAGAAGACCACATCAGAATCGCCCTCGTAGGCTAGAATATGCGTGGCGATGCGGTCCAGGAACCAGCGATCGTGCGAGATCACCAACACGCAGCCGGGAAATGCCAGCACCGCTTCTTCCAAGGCGCGCAGGGTTTCCACGTCCAAATCGTTGGACGGCTCATCGAGCAGCAGTACGTTTGCGCCCTGCTTAAGAGTATTAGCCAGGTGTAAACGGCCTCGCTCACCGCCCGATAGATCGCCCACGCGTTTTTGCTGATCGGTGCCCTTGAAGTTAAAGCGGCCGACGTAGGAGCGCGAACTCACTTCGTAGCTGCCAATCTTTAGCACATCTGCGCCACCGGAAATGGCCTGCCACACGGTATCTTCATCTTTCAGGTTTTGCCGACTTTGCTCGACAAAGGCCAATTTAACGGTTTCACCGATGGTGATTTTGCCGCTATCGGGTTGCTCGTCGCCGGCAATCATCCGAAACAGCGTCGACTTACCGGCACCGTTACCACCGATAATTCCCACCACGGCCCCTTTGGGTACGTTAAAGCTCAAGTTGTCGATTAACACCCGATCGCCGTAGGCTTTGGTCACGCCGTCAAATTCGATGACCTTGTCGCCCAGCCGCTCACCCGGTGGAATGTAAATTTCGTTGGTCTCGTTGCGCTTTTGGAATTCTTGGCTTTGCATTTCTTCAAAGCGTGCCACCCGCGCCTTGCTCTTGGCCTGACGGCCCTTGGGGTTCTGGCGCACCCACTCCAGCTCCGATTTCATAGCCTTGGTGTGGGCCGCTTCCTGGCGTTGCTCTTGCGCGATGCGCGCCTCTTTCTGCTCTAGCCAGGAAGAGTAGTTGCCCTCGTAGGGAATACCGTGGCCGCGGTCCAATTCCAAAATCCAGCCGGCGGCGTTATCCAGAAAGTAGCGGTCGTGAGTAATCGCCACCACTGTGCCTTCAAACTCGCACAAAAAGCGCTCCAGCCAGTGAACTGATTCGGCATCCAAGTGGTTAGTGGGTTCGTCCAGTAGCAGCATATCGGGGCGCGACAGCAACAGGCGGCACAGTGCCACTCGGCGCTTTTCACCCCCAGACAGCTTGCTGACATCGGCGTCCCACGCCGGCAGACGCAGGGCGTCGGCGGCCACTTCCAAAGTGTGGTCCAGGTTGTGAGCGTCCCAGGCTTGAATGATGTCCTCGCAGCGCGCCTGCTTCTTGGCCAGCTCGTCGAAATCCGCGTCTGGCTCGGCATAGGCGGCGTAGATGGCGTCCAGCTCTTTCAGTGCGTCCACGGCTTCGCGCATGCCGTCCTCTACGTTGCCGCGCACGTCTTTGCTCTCGTCCAACTGGGGCTCTTGTTCCAGATAGCCCACCTTGATACCCGGCATGGGCCGGGCTTCGCCATTAAAGTCCTGATCCACACCCGCCATAATGCGCAATAAGGTGGATTTACCGGAGCCGTTCAAGCCCAACACACCAATTTTGGCGCCAGGGAAAAATGACAGGGAGATATCTTTCAAAATCTCGCGCTTGGGCGGCACAATTTTGCCCAAACGGTTCATTGTAAACACGTATTGCGCCATGACGGAGCTTCCTCGCGGTAGGGGTTAATGGCGCGCACGTTACCCCAAAGCCTTACGGCATTTCAATGCCAACGGCCCTCAGTAGCGGCGCTTTGCGCCTATACTTGCATTTCATAGCCAGGGGAGATACACAGTGCAGCTGCTGGAAGCCGCTTTTTACCAATCGCACCAGCCACAATGTTTGCTCGACAGCCACGATCAGCTGCTGCAGGCCAACCACGCCTACCTCGCGCTCACTGGACAAAATAGCGTTAACACCGGCCAGCTGTGCCCGTTTTTTGACCCGGCGCTGCAGGGCGCCCCCATGGTGAAATCCATTAAAGACGCCTTGAGTCGCAAAGGCTGGTGGGAAGGTGAACTGCCCTTTCGCCACGGCGCGCGCAATTTTCAGGCCTGGGTGAGTCTCAAGCGCCTGCAAACCCAAAGCGGCATCAATTTGCTGGCCAGTTTTACCGATATCAGCGAGCGAAAGATGGCCGAGGTAAAACTGCACCGGCTGGCCTATTTTGATGCCCTCACCCAACTGCCCAATCTCAGTTTGCTGTTGGATCGTCTCAACCAGGCCCAAATGCGCGCCAAGCGCAGCAACCAGCTGGTCGCCCTGCTGATCTTTGAGCCAGACCACACCGAGAAACTGCGCGAGCAGATTGGCAGTGCGGCATTCGACCAAACGGTGGTCGGTATGGCCAGCCGCGCACGCGACATACTGCGCGAACAGGATACCCTGGCGGCCCTTGGTCAGGGCCGCTTTGCCCTGCTCATGCCCGATCTGGCCGATAAGCGCGCGGCACTCAACGCCTTTACCCAGGTGGCCGAAAAGATACAGCTTGCCATGCGCAGCGCCCTGCCCAATTTGCAGCAGGGGGTTAGTTTAGCCCTAGGGGCATCGCTGTTTCCCCTGGACGCCGTCACGCCCCACACCCATTTAAAGCAAACAGAAACTGCGCTTATGCAGGCCAAGCGTCGGGGCCACGGCCAAACGCTCCTGTTTACACCGGCACTGCAACAAATGGCCAGCGCCCGCCAACAACTGGCAAAAGAGCTACAGGCCGGGGTGGAGAAAAATCAGTTCTTGCTGCACTACCAGCCAGTGCTGGATGCCGACACCGGCGAGGTGCAAGGGCTAGAGGCGTTGCTGCGTTGGAACCATAGCAGTCGCGGGCTATTGCTGCCGGAAGCCTTTCTCGAGGCGGCGGAAGCTACCGGCGCACTCAAGCCCTTGGGCAGCTGGATACTGCGCGTGGCGGCGCGGCAATTTTTAAGCTGGCGCAACCAGGGAGTGCGGCTGCAAACCATCAGCGTCAACTTATCGCCGGGTCAATTTCAGGCACACCAAATGGTGGCTCAGGTTAAGGACCTGCTGACCGATACCGGGCTAGACCCGGCCTGCCTCATCTTAGAGATCACCGAGGCGGCGCTGCAAACTGAATTGGCCGAAACGCGGATGCAACAATTGCACAATCTGGGTGTTCGCCTGGCGTTGGACGATTTTGGCGCGGGCTACTCTTGCTTGCAAAAACTGCAAAACATGCCCTTCGAACAGATCAAACTAAACCGGCAATTTACCAAAGTATTGCCAAACCCCAAGGCCGAAAAACAATTGCAGGCACTTGCCAGCTATCTCCGCAACCTGGGTTTTCAAGTGGTGATGACCGGCATTGAAACCCCCGCTCAGCTGGAGATTGCCCAGCACCTGGACTGCCAGAGTGTGCAAGGTTACCTGTTGCGCGAACCCGCCAGCGCCGAAGACCTGAATTTACATTCGGGCCGTGACGACCATTGATTATCAGGCGCCTGGGCGCCGCTTTGCACTCGCTGTGGGAGTAGGCAAATGACACCAGATATAACAGACCCAACCGGACGACGACGGCGCCTGGCTCTACGCGCGCTGCAAACGGCAGCGGCTTGTTGCGCGCTCTTGTTTTTACGTGTTCAGGCCGAACCGGCAACACCCACCCTGGTCTTTACCATCGACAGTTTCTACGCACAACCGCTCTACCGCGAACACCCGGCGCGCGACCTCATGCGCGATGCCTTGGCCAATTTGGGCTATCAATACGAACTGCGCTATATCAAGGGCCCGCGCGCCCTCAGCCTGGCCAACAATGGCGAAGTCGACGGCGAATTTGCCCGCAACCGCGACTACAGCGGCGATTTTCCCAATTTAGTGCGCGTCCCAGAGCCCGTGAATGAAGTGAATTCCGTCATCGTTACTCGCCAATCTCTGGTGGGCGACCAACGGGATTGGCACCATTTGCGAGCCCGCAGCCGGGTTGTGATTTCTGGGTCGCGCGTGGGGCGTCAAATTCCCGAACAATTCGCTGAACTGGCAACCGTGAAGGCAAGCGATTATGATCAAGCGCTGAAATTGGTCGCGCGCGGCCGTGCAGATTTTGTGATCATCCCGGTCAATTTTAACTACCTGACCCAACGCGACGAATACGGCGATGAGCAGTTGGTCGTGTTACATCCCCCGCTAGCAGAAGAAGCAGCCTATATGCACCTTCACAAACGTCACCGTCACCTAGTGAATCCCTTGGCTGCAGAACTGAAGAAATTAAAACGCCACCGCCAACACACTCAATGACTCAGCGCTACCGAAAGGGCCTGGCTGCGGCGGGCCTGACACTGGCTGCACTCTTGCTATGGCTGGGGCTACCCTCGCCCCGTCCTGAACCGCCCGCGACACCATCGCCACCGGCCGCCTATCTGCCTCAACGCCCGCTGCTGACCCTGAGCGCTACCAATTATCTGGGCAACCAGACCTACACCAATCACCCCATTACTCGGCGCGTCCGGCTAGCGCTCGACGCATTGGGTTACGATCTGCAAATCATGCACAACCCCGGCCTGCGCAGCCTGGCAATGGCCAACAGCGGTGTGGTGGATGGCGAGCTGATCCGCGTTCGCTCGGCGGAAGCCGAATATCCCAATCTGATTCAAGTTCCCGTGCCCCTGGTGCAAGCGGATGTGGGACTGTATACCCACCGTCAGCAGGCTGCGCCCGGCGACAGCTGGCACACATTCCAAGCGCGCCGACTGGCCAGCGTCAAAGGCATGATGCTGCTGGAAAAACTGCCCGCCCAGTTTGGTAATATTCCCACCATAAGCGCCCAGAACTACCAACAGGCCGTGCATCAAGTCATTGCCGGGCGCGCCGACCTGACGCTACTGCCGGTCGGCTTCGTCAACTCACTGCTAGCGCCAGAAGACGCCGAACAGCTAGTGCTCTTACAACCGCTTTTGCCGCCCGCCAAAGGCTTTTTACACTTGCACAAACGCCACGAAAACTTGGTACAACCCTTGGCTGAGCAGCTGACCTTGCAAAAACCGGAGGACACAGGCCCCAAACAAGCTGCCGACTAACGGGCGTCTACTCGGCGATAACCCCATTGTTTCGAGATGCCCACCGGGCTGCCTGGGTGAATACCTAGTTGAAATGGATAGTTGTGGAATATCCGAGCTGCGGGCGCACTAAACGCTCACAGGGTTCAAGCGCTCACTGCGTATTATCAGTTGTCTGAGTCGCTATGCTCACTGCGGGCCTGCTCGCTTATGCGCGACGCCTGTTCATCGGCCAACTCTTTGCGAGCCACTCTGGCAGCCGACTGAATAGCCACCCGGAAATGTTTGATATAGCGACGGCAGTGAACGCACATCATCAAGTGAAGTTTGTAATTGACCACCTGCCAACGGCTGAGATCACCCTCCAGGTAATCGCTAGAGCGCGCGACAATTTCTTTGCACCTTAACATTGACCTGTTTCCTGGTAGTGATCAATAACCGAGAGCAGGCTCACCCGCGCGCGGTGTAACAGAACGCGAGCATTAGAGTTGGTTATGCTAAGCATGTTACAAATCGTCTCCAGCGATTCCTGTTCCACATCGCGCAATAAAAATACCGCGCGCTGGGCGTCGGGCAGCAGGTTCAGGTTTTTCTCTATGCACTGGCTGAGCTGGGTTTCCTCCAGAATTCGGTCGGGCGATTCCATGTGCCAGCTGGCGGGTCCACTGGACCAGTGGCCGTCGGATTTAAAGCGCTCCTCCGATAAGTAGTCGCCCAACACTCGGTCGCTATCTTCCATGGTGATTTCGCGACTCTCTTTGCGCAGCTTGCCCTTGGCGGCATTGCTGACGATGGTGTACATCCAGGTTTTTATCGTGGATCGTCCTTCAAATTTAGGCAGCGCCCGAAAAATTGACACCCAGGCCTCTTGCACCACCTCTTCCGCCTGCGCCGGTCGCACGATCGCGCGGGCAACTACCAGCAGCTGCTCGTGATATTGCTGTACCAATTGCGTAAAGGCGCCGTGATCCTGCGCACGCAAGCGGTCCAGATCCACGGTGTCGGCCTGTTCGATTGTCATAAATTTTCCTGTTGCCTGCGCCCGGCGGGCTGGCTGCATTAAACCATAATGCGCGATGGCTGTAACAGCGTGCCCGCACCGCCCTCTAACGTTTCAGTGATATGCCTTAAGACCAGATTACTAGGGTCTCGATTGCAAAAGGTTCACATTTTTATCAATTCCGATGCCATAGGAGCCTCTTTTGATTGCCTATTTTTCACACGCTTACCGCTGCGCGAGCACGTTGCTTGCCCCTTTAGACGGCCTGCCCGCACTGCTGCTGCGCTTATATCTGGTTCCCGTTTTCTGGATGGCCGGCACCAATAAATTCAATAATTTTGATAGCACAGTGGCCTGGATGGGCAATCCCGATTGGGGCCTGGGCCTGCCACTGCCTGGCTTAATGGCTGCCCTGGCGACCGGCACTGAACTTTTGGGGGCGGTACTGCTACTGCTCGGCCTCGGCACCCGCCTGATCAGCGTGCCGCTCGCCATTACCATGTTGGTGGCGGCGTTCACCGTGCACTGGCAAAACGGCTGGCAGGCCATTGCCGACGCCAGCGCCCCCTTCGCCAACGAGGCGGTATTGGCAGCGCCCGAAAAGCTGGAACGCGCACGCGCCATTTTGCAGGAATACGGTAATTACGACTGGCTCACCAGCAGTGGCAATTTCGTAATTCTCAACAACGGAATTGAATTTGCCGCCACCTACTTTGTCATGTGCCTGGCGTTGGTGGTACTCGGCGGTGGGCGCTTTGTGAGTCTGGACTACTTTATCGGTCGCAGACTGTTACCCAGCGAGTAGTCGACAGCGCTGGGCTTTTTGCTAGTCGCTCACACATTGTGCAGCCCGGCTCGGTAGCGCGCCGGGCTCACACCCATGACCTTCTTAAACAACCGGGAGAAATAGTAAGCGTCCTCATAGCCTAAGTTCAGTGCCACTTGTTTTATGGATTGGCGGCTGGTATCGAGCAGGTAGCAGGCCTGCTGCATTTTTAGTTCGATAAAGTAGTGAATGGGCGACTGGCCCGTTTGCTGTTTAAACAGCTTGGCAAAGTGGTATTTCGACAAGGCGGCCTCGTTGGCCAATGCGGTTAAATCAATCTGGTCGTGAATGTGTGCCATCATCAAGCCCTTGATTCGGGCAATATCTAATCGGCCGGCAGAATCGGCGGCCTGCCCCAGCATTTGTGCAATGTGGCTCAATAAGAATTGCAATTGGTGGCAGGCGTGCAGCGCCGCATCCCAATTAGACCCCTGATCGCGCAAACTAAACTGGGCATCAAACAGCGCCAACAGCCGAGCATTTAAACCCAGGCGCTGCACCGGGCCGCCCTTCGCCGCCAGCCAGTCGCCCATGCGCTCACTGAGTAGGCCGGCAAAGTGCACCCAGTAAACGGTCCAGGGGCGCTGGTGATCGGAGGTATAGGCGTGGGCAATGCCGGGGGGCAGGATCACCACGTCGCCCGCTCCGACACGGTAGCGCTCGCCATTAAAATCCAACTCGCCCGCGCCAGCCGTACAATAGAGTAGCAGATAGTCATCGTGCAGATCGCGAACCATGCGGTGCCCGCGCGCCACGGGGTAAAAACCCAGCGCGCGCGGGTACAGGTGTTGGGTTAGCGGCTCATCGGCCAGCCGATCCAATAGCGCTTTTGGTAATAAAAACCGTTTTCCGTCAGGGGGTAACGGCCAGTCGGACGGCTGAGACACAGATAACCCTTTGTTTAATAACGTTAATTTATAAAATCAGATGAAAGTATGACCCACCAGACTATAACAAGATAGTCCATCAAGCTGCCAATATCGTCAATCCCGCCGGCGCTCGGGCTGTGGTTTGATGGGTGTCCAGTGAACTTTCTGCGTGATTCGCTCCCAGCGGGTCGGCGCAATCAATCCTCAGCCCAACCAAAGGCCGGTACTATGAGCAAGCATTTTTCCAACGGACTGCCCAAGCGCGTCCCCCTGTTCCTCGAAGGCGAGTGGACCCAGAGTGAAACCAACCAGTGGATTCCGGTAACCAACCCCGCCACGCAGGAAGTGATCACTGAGGCGCCCTGCGCCACCGAAGCGGAAGTTGAGCGCGCTGTCGCCAATGCCAAGCAGGCGTTTGAGAGTTGGAAAGATGTGGCTGTGCCCGTTCGTGCGCGCATCATGTTGCAATACCAGCACCTGCTGAAAGAACACCACGATGAAATCGCCACCATCCTGGCCCAGGAAACCGGCAAAACCTTTGACGATGCCAAGGGCGACGTCTGGCGCGGTATCGAAGTGGTAGAGCACGCCTGCAATATCGCCACCCTGATGATGGGCGAAACCGTCGAAAACGTGGCGCGCACCATCGACTGCTACTCCTACACCCAGCCGCTCGGCGTGTGCATGGGCATCACGCCCTTTAACTTCCCGGCCATGATTCCCCTGTGGATGTTTCCGCTGGCCATCGCCGCCGGCAACACCTTTATTCTGAAGCCCTCTGAACAAGACCCGCTCACCCCTACTCGCCTGGTGGAGCTGTTTGAACAAGCCGGTGCCCCCAAAGGCGTACTGCAGGTCATTCACGGTGGCAAAGAGCAAGTTAACCAACTGCTGAATCACCCAGAAGTCAAAGCCGTCAGCTTTGTGGGCTCTGTACCCGTGGGCGAGCACGTGTACCGCACCGCCACCCAAAACCTGAAACGCGCCCAGTGCTTTGCCGGTGCCAAAAACCACATGGTGGTCATGCCCGATGCCAACAAGCAGCAGGTGATTAACAACTTGGTCGGTGCGGGCTTCGGCGCCGCAGGCCAGCGTTGCATGGCCATTTCGGTGGCGGTGATGGTGGGCGAATCCAAAGAGTGGATCGACGATCTGAAAGCCGCCGCCAGCGGTATCCGCCCCGGCGCCTGGGACGACAAAGACGCCGCCTACGGCCCACAAATTTCACCGCAAGCGCGCGACAAAGTGTTGGCATTTATCGAGAAAGGTAAGCAGGAAGGCGCCAATTGCATTTTGGACGGCAGTAACTGTGTGGTTGAAGGCTTCCCAGATGGCAATTGGGTGGGGCCCACCATTTTTACCGACGTCACGCCCGAGATGGAAATTTACCAGAAAGAAATTTTTGGCCCAGTGTTGTGCATCATGACCGTCGATACGCTCGAAGAAGCCATCGCGTTAATCAACAACTGCCCCTTCGGCAACGGCACCTCCATATTCACCGCCAGCGGTGCCTGTGCGCGCAAATACCAGCACGAAATTCTGGTGGGTCAGGTGGGCATCAACGTTCCAGTGCCGGTGCCATTGCCTTTCTTCAGCTTTACTGGCTGGCGCGGGTCTTTCTTCGGTGATCAACACGCCTACGGCAAGCAGGCGGTGCGCTTCTACACCGAGACCAAAACCGTGACCGCGCGCTGGTTCGACGAAGATATTCCCGGTGGACCAAACATGACCATTACCTTGAAGTAAAACATTGCTCGACGCTGATTGGTTAACGGTCGGCAGGTAAGCGCCATAGGGGCCGCGTAAATACATCCATGTAGCTCGATCGCCGGTTCCCTCCGGCGACGCCCCTAAGGCGCTTACCAGCCACCCACTTCCAGCACATTTTTCACAAAACATTCGCGATGTCTTAAAAAATAAAACGAGAGCGCAATGAATTTTGATCTAACCGAAGAACAACTCGCCTTCCAACAAGCCGCACGGGATTTCGCCGCCGGCGAAATGAAACCGCACGCCGCCGAGTGGGACGAGCAACAAATTTTCCCCGTAGACCTGTTCGCAAAAGCCGGCCCCATGGGTTTTATGGGCATCTACTCGCCCGAAGATTGCGGCGGCATGAATTTGTCGCGCGCCGACACCATGGTCATCGTGGAAGAACTCGCACGCGCATGCCCGAGCACTGCCGCGTTCATCACCATTCACAACATGGCTACCTGGATGTTGTGCAATTGGGGCGCCGACGCCCTCAAAGCCGAGTGGGCCGAACAGCTCACCAGCGGCACCAAGCTCGCCTCCTACTGCCTCACCGAACCGGGAGCCGGTAGTGACGCCGCCAGCCTGCGCACCAAAGCCATCCTCGACGGCGATCACTATGTGATTAACGGCAGCAAGGCTTTTATTTCTGGCGCAGGCAGCACCGATTTATTGATTGCCATGGTGCGCACAGGCCAACAGGAAGACGGCGCCAAGGGCATCAGCTGTATCGCCATTCCGGCCGACTTGCCAGGCATCAGCTACGGCAAAAAAGAAGTGAAGATGGGCTGGAACAGCCAGCCCACACGCACCATTACTTTCGAAGACGTGCGCGTGCCAGTGGCCAACCGCCTGGGCGCTGAAGGCGAAGGTTTTGCCATCGCCATGAAGGGCTTGGACGGCGGCCGCATCAATATCGCCACCTGTTCACTGGGCGCTGCCCAAGAAGCACTTACCGTCGCGCATGCTTATCTGCACGAGCGCAAGCAGTTTGGCAAGCCACTGGCGGCATTTCAGGCACTGCAATTTAAATTGGCCGACATGACTACACGCTTAGTGGCGGCGCGCAACATGGTGGCATTGGCGGCCTTTAAACTTGATCAAGACCACCCCGATAAATCCACCTACTGTGCCATGGCTAAACAGTTTGCCACCGATCACTGCTTTGATGTGGTCAACGACGCCCTGCAATTGCACGGCGGCTACGGTTACATACGCGAATACCCGCTCGAGCGCTTGCTGCGCGATTGCCGAGTACACCAAATTCTGGAAGGCACCAACGAAATCATGCGCGTGATTGTGTCGCGCAAAATGTTAGCCGAACACGCAACGGAGACGATTCGATGAGTACTTGCGACCTGTTAAAATTTGAAACCCGCGGTCACACCGCCATCATCACCATGAACAATCCACCGGCCAACACCTGGACGCCGGAGAGCCTGAACTACCTGAAAGACCTGGTTGCGCAATTAAACGCCGACAAAAACAATTACGCATTAATTTTGGCCAGCGACAGCGAAAAGTTTTTTTCCGCCGGCGCCGACCTCAATCGCTTTAACCACAACGACAAAGATCAGGCATTCAGCTTTTGCGCCGCCTTTGGCGAAGCCTTTGAAGCGCTGACCAACTACAACGGCGTGTCTATCGCCGCCATTACCGGCTTTGCCATGGGCGGCGGTTTGGAGGCGGCGCTGTGCTGCGACATCCGCATCTGTGAAACCCAGTCGCAAATGGCACTGCCCGAGGCCACCGTGGGCCTGCTGCCCTGCGGCATCGGCACCCAACACCTGCCGTGGTTAGTGGGCGAGGGCTGGGCCAAGCGCATGATCCTGTTGGGCGAACGAATTAAAGCGCCCAAGGCCGAACAGATCGGCCTAGTACAAGAAGTGGTCGACACCGGCAAGGTACTCGAGCGCGCCCTCGAACTGGCGGAAAAAGTTGCCGGTCAATCGCCCACCTCGGTCACCCGCTGTAAGCAATTGATCATGGGCGCGCGCAACGCCACGCTCAACTCACAGTTAGCCTTAGAGCGCGAACAATTTGTGAAACTGTGGGACACCCAAGATCAAAAAGAGGGCGTGGCCGCGTTTTTGGAAAAGCGCAAACCCGCGTGGAAAAACGCCTGAGGCGAGGAGCTGTTGTGAGCGATCAACCCGTAATCTTTGAGTACCTGCCCACCGCCGATGGCAAGCGTATCGGCGTCGCGCGATTGAATGCTGAAAAGTCCCTCAACGCTCTTAACCTGGCGATGATCGACGCCCTGCACGCGCAGCTGCAGCGCTGGGAAAAAGACGGCACCGTGGTGGCCGTATGGCTCGAAGGCGCCGGCGAAAAAGCCTTTTGTGCCGGCGGCGACGTAGTGGCCCTGCACGCGGGTTCGGCCGCCTATGGCGAAGACCTGCCAAATCAGAGCGCGCAGACGTTTTTCGAGCGCGAATACCGCCTCGACCACTACCTGCACGTCTACCCCAAACCGCTCATTGTCTGGGGCAGTGGTATCGTGATGGGCGGGGGCATGGGCCTGCTGTGCGGCGCACCGGTGCGTATTGTCACGGAAACCACTCGCATGGCCATGCCCGAAATTACCATCGGCCTGTTTCCCGATGTGGGTGGCAGCTATTTCTTAAGCCGCACGCCGGGCCGCGCAGGTTTGTTTTTGGGACTAACCGGCGCCCAGTTTAACGGTACCGATGCACTTTATTTAGGATTCGCCGACGGCTTTGTGCCACAGACCGAAAAATTCGCCCTGCTACAACACCTGTGCGACGCCAAAGACTGGCACAAGGATGCCGTGTTCCAACATCTACTGGGCTTCTGCAATACATTTAGCGCCGAGCAACCCGCCGCCAACATAGAGCCGCACCAACAACATATCGATCAAGTCTGTACCGGCGAAGACCTGCTAACCATCATCGAGACCATCACCAGTTACGCCGGCGACGATGAATGGCTGCAGCGGGCCGCTAAAACGCTCGCGCGCGGCTGCCCGGTGACGCCATTTTTAGTGCAACAACAATTGACCAAAGCGCGGAATCTTTCGCTAGCCGACGTCTTCCGCATGGAGCTGACTATGGCCGTTAACAGCGCGCGCTTTGGTCACTTTAAAGAGGGTGTGCGGGCGCTGTTGATCGACAAAGATCGCAAACCCAGTTGGCTACCCGCCACCTTTGCCGAAGTCGAAGCCGAGCACATCCAGGCGTTTTTTGACGCGCCCTTTAGCGAACACCCATTGGCCGACCTCTAAGGTCACTACGGAAGGGAAAACCCTATGAGCACCACTGTAAAAACCATCGCCTTTATTGGTTTGGGCAACATGGGCGGCGGTATGGCGGCCAACCTGGCCAAGCAAGGCTTTACCGTCAACGCCTTTGACCTGATGCCCGAACACTTAGACAAAGCCCACGCCGACGGCTGCAATACCTTCGACAGTGCCGCCGCCGCCGTGGCTACCTGTGACGCCGTGGTGTCCATGCTGCCCAATGGCAACATCGTCGAAAGTGTGTACATCGACAAGGACGCCCTGCTCGAGGCCATGCCGAAAGGCACCCTGGTCATCGACTGCTCCACTGTGGCACCGGAAAACTCCCGGCGCCTAGCCCGCGCGGGCACCGAAAAAGGCATGCGCGTTATCGATGCGCCCGTGTCCGGCGGCGTCGCGGCAGCTGCGGCTGGCACCTTGGCCTTTATGTGCGGGGGGCCCGAGGCCGATGTGGACGCCGCGCGACCCGTGCTCGCTGCCATGGGCGCTAATATCTTCCGCGCTGGCGATCACGGCGCCGGTCAAGTGGCGAAGATTTGCAACAACATGCTGCTGGCGATTCACATGGCGGGCACTGCCGAGGCACTGCAGCTGGGCGTCAACAATGGCCTGGACCCGAAAGTGTTGAGCGAGATCATGCTTAAAAGCTCGGGCTGCAACTGGAGCCTGGAAAAGTACAACCCCTATCCGGGCGTGCAGGAAAACTCTGCAGCTTCGCGCGGCTACACGGGTGGCTTTATGGTAGACCTAATGCTCAAAGATCTGGGCCTGGCCCTGCAATCGGCGCAGGCCAGCCAATCCTCGGTGCCCATGGGTGCCAATGCCCGCAACCTGTTTAACCTGCACAAAAAGAGCGGCGGAGAAGACAAGGGCACATTGGACTTTTCCAGCATTCAGCAATTCTACCGTTAGTCCCAGCAAAAAACCGTGGACGGTGCCCCTAAGCTACGCCCACAGTTAAAGCGCGCGCTGCATAATGACGTCGCAGCGCGCATAGTCTGGATGACAGGCTTGGGGCACACGCTCAAAGCCGTATTTGCCATACACATGCAGCGCCGCCTCGAGCTTTGAGCTGGTCAGCAGCTCCAGCCGCGTAGCGCCCTCTTCCCGCGCCAGGGCCACGGCCCTGAAACGCTGGGTCCACAGCCATTTTAGCCAACTCAAACTGGCCCGCACCCTGGGGCAAGAGCGCACAGCAACCCACCGCACTGTCGTTGATGTGCAACGTCAAGACGTGGCCGCCCGTCGTTAGAATCCGCTCTGGCTGAGCAAGCAGCTGGCGGTCTGCCTCCTCAACCGTAAAAAACGCCTCAATCCAAGCCAGGTTTAGCCGTGAAAAGGCCGCCAAATCTGCCTGTGCATCCCTTCGAATCTGTGCTGGTGCCATCATCAACCTCACCTTGATATAACCAAAGTTTCTAGAATCCCGCCTTTTTTCATACTACCGCTATATTGTTCACCGCAGAAGCAGCTTGCCAGCCATGACCTATACTCAAGAGAAACTCAACACGATTTGCTCATGACGCTACCTACCGCCAGCGACACGCTCCCCTCCGCCGCACAGCGTATCGCTGAATTAGAGGCGCAACTGCAAGAGCGCGAGAATGCCGTGCGCATTCAGAAGGCCCTGTTGGATATTGCCGACTTGGCGTTCAATGCAGGCAGCATGGCACACCTGTTTGCCAGCAGTCATGCAGTGATTCATCAATTCATGTATGCCAAAAACTTTTACATTGCGCTGGAACACCACGAGCGCGGCACCATTAGTTTCCCCTACTATGTCGACACGGTCGATCACTCCACCAGCGCCGATATTGGCGAAATCCCGATCGCCGATATGGCACAAAGCCTCACCGCACACCTTATGCACAACGACACCACCGTGTTCTTGCGCAGCGAAGCGGAATTTGATCAGTTATTAGCGCGCCATAACCTGGCGCTGGTGGGCGCCAAACCCAAGTGCCTCATTGGCGTTCCCCTGCGCCGGACGGGCGGTCAATGCGGCGCGATTGTTGTGCAGAGCTATGTAGACAGCGTGCGTTTTACCCAGGGTGACAAAGACATACTGTCGTTCCTGGCCGCCCACATTGCCACGGCCTTCGATCGCTTTGAACAACGTGAGCAATTAGAGCGCGAAGTGGCGCAGCGCACGCGCAGCCTGCAGGAGAAAAATCTAGAGCTGGAAAAAAATCTGCGCGAGCGGGAGGCCGATAAAAAATTGCAAGCCGCGCTCTACAGCGTGGCGCAAATTGCCCACGTGGAAGATGACGTAGACGCCATTTACCCTAAGCTTCACCGAATTCTTGGCAGCCTTTTTTACGCCAAAAACTTCTATGTAGCACTCCTCAGTGACGACGGCGAAACGATTCACTTTCCCTACTTTGCCGACCATAAAGACATTGCCACAAAGTCTCGAAAGATCGGTCACGGTGCAACAGAATATATTCTACACCAGCGCACACCGCAGCTAATCCAGCGCGACCAGTTGGATAGACTGATTCAAATGGGCGAACTAGACCCACCGGGCACCTTGGCCGAAAGCTGGATTGGCGCTCCCATCTTAGTGGGCACTACCGCCTACGGCGTCATCGCCTCGCAAAGCTATGATCCGGCGCATATCTTTACAGAAAAAGATTTGGAACTGCTAAGCTTTGCCGCAGATCAGCTGGCTGAATCGATTAAACGACAACAGGATTCCGACGCCCTGCTGCTCGCCAACATTACTTTGGAGGCACGTGTAGAGCAGCGAACCTGGGAACTGTCGCAAATTAATGCACAAATGGAAACCGAAATTGAAGAGCGAAAGCGCGCTGAAGAGCTGCAAAAAACGCTGTTCACCATAGATGAAATCACCCATAAGACCGACGACATGGGCCTATTCTACGAAGAGGTTCACCGCCTGGTTGGCAAGTTCATTCACGCCGAACACTTTTTTATCGCCGAGTACGACCAGGCCAACGGCAAGCTCTACTTCCCTTACTACGTAGATGAAACGCAAGACCTCAAGGATTTCACAGAATCCACGCCGGATGATCCAATTCCGCACATGCCCTTTGACTTGATCAAACAAACCATGACGGCCTATGTGATCCGAACGGGCAAATCCTTGCTCGCCACCTCCGAAGTGCGGGAGCAATTGCAAGCCGATGGCGAAATTGGCCTGGTGGGCATCGACCCCGTCGACTGGCTGGGCGTACCCTTGATGCAGGACGACCGGGTGGCGGGCGTTATCGTAGTGCAAACCTACGACGAAGCTCACCGCTTTGGGCAAATGGAACACGAACTGCTGCAATTTGTCTCGTCGCACATTACCACCGCAATGGAGCGGAAAAATTACCGCGAATCACTGGAGCGCAGGGTAGAAGAACGGACCCTGGAAATCGAACAAACCAACAAGAAACTACAACAGGAGATTGCGGTTCGAGAACGAGCAGAGAATCTGCAAAATGCGCTTTTTCGCATCGCCGACATGACCAACAGCGCCACCGATATGAACACCTTTTATCGGCAGATTCACAATATTATTTCAAAGTTAATGTACGCCAAATATTTTTTTATTGCGCTCACCGAGCCAGATCAAAATAACACGCTGACATTTCCCTATTACATCGACATATCCCATGAAAACCCCAAGCCACGCGCAATGGGCAATCATTTAACAGAGCATGTAATCCGCACAGGCAAGCCCATGTTGCTGACCCCGAACAACAGCAACCAAATTCAACAGAGCATTCAGATTCAGGGTCGTATACCCGTATCCTGGCTGGGTGTTCCCCTGATTCTCGACGATGAAGTATTAGGGGCTTTAGTAGTTCAAACCTACGATACGGCGTTTATCCTAGGTAAGGACGAAGAAGAGGTGCTGACCTACGTCTCGCATCACGTGGCCACAGCACTGGATCGAAAGCGTGCGCGGGCGCAACTGGAACAGCGAGTGGAACAGCGCACCCTGGAATTGCGCGAAGCCAATCTATCGCTAGAGCGTCAGATTGAAAAACGGCGACAAATCGAGAAGCAGCTAGAGCACGATGCCTTTCACGATGCACTCACACAGCTGCCCAACCGTATGTTATTTATGGATCGGTTAAATCAGCTAATCGCCAAGGGCGCTCGCGATCCGCGTTTTCGCTACGCAGTGCTGTTTCTAGACCTCGACCGATTTAAGGTTATCAACGACAGTCTGGGCCATTTGGCCGGCGATAAACTACTGCAGGAAGTCGCCAAGCGCCTGCAAAATTTGATTCGCCCGCAAGATACCGTTGCACGTTTAGGTGGCGATGAGTTCTGCGTATTACTGGACGATATTCAAGGCTTAACCTTTGCAGAAATGGTAGCCAAGCGGGTTTGCGATGACCTAACCCGATCATTTGTCATTCACGGCAACGAAGTCTTTACCTCCACCAGTATTGGCATTGCCTACAGTGCCCTGAAGTACGCCAATCCCGAAGACATGTTGCGCGATGCAGACGCCGCCATGTACCAGGCCAAGATGCTGGGCAAGCGTCAATATTCGGTGTTCGATCAAAGTATGCACGCCAAGGCAATGAACACGCTAAAGCTCGAAACCGAGTTGCGCAATGCCATACGTGGCGGGGAAATCGATGTCTACTACCAACCCATTATTCGGCTGGAAGATGGCGGGCTAGACGGCTTTGAGGCGCTAGCGCGCTGGCAACACCCCAATCAAGGTCTGATTCACCCAGGGGATTTTATTCCCCTGGCCGAAGAGAGCGGTCTAATAACCGAGCTGGACTTGGCCATGTGTAAAAAAGCTTGTTTGCAGCTGGCACAATGGTCTGTTTCCGGCGCGCCGCTCACGCTGAGTATCAACCTGTCCAGCAAACATTTTTCCCGCAACGACTTGGTGACCCGCATTACCGACATCATTGAACTGTCCGGCATCGAACCCGCACAGCTCAAGTTGGAAATCACAGAAAGTGCGTTAATGGAGAATGTCATCACCGCCCAAAAGATCCTGGCATCACTCAAGCAATTGGGCGTCAGCTTGGCCATGGATGACTTTGGCACCGGTTATTCGTCACTTAGTTATTTACACCGATTTCCCTTAGACATTCTCAAGGTAGATCGCTGCTTTGTGGATGAGATAGACACCAAGAAAGAAAACCGGGCGATTGTCGGCACAATCATTACCTTGGCGAAAACACTCGGTATGATTTCGGTGGCAGAAGGCATAGAAACAGCGTCACAACTCGACACGGTAAAAGCACTTGGCTGTGATCTGGGTCAGGGGTACCTGTTTTCAAAACCGCTGACTTACCAAGACGCCGAGCGCTATATTAAAAAAAATGGACAAGACTAGCACTGCGATAGCTGTGACAACGGACTAACGGACAGGAAGCCTCGCCAATATGCCCCCCAGCACACCTCGCCTTTCCAACCACGCAACACTGCAGGATATCTGCCAGTTATGGGTTAGTGGCGAGTTGCCCTGCACCTGCCATTATCGGGGCCAGGCCATTGAAATCACATCGCAGTTGCTGGGCCACTGGCTAGCACAATCGACAGATCCCAGTACACCTGTATCCCAGCTGTTAAATGCCGCCGCGAACACCTGCAATACAGCGCAACAGTTACAACAATGCCTACCCCATTCATTGCTCTGGTTCATTCGCGATCAGCGCGGCGTCCACCTGGCTGCCAGTGAAAGTTACGCCACCTTGCTTGGCCTACCATTGAGTTCGGTCATTGGCGCCGACAGCCGAGAACTCTTTACACCACTGCAGGCAGACTGGTTTACGCGCGCAGATCAGCGCGCTCTGGGACAACAGCATCCGCACACGGATTTCGTGGATATTGCAAGTCAAGCGGGCTTGCAAAAGTATGCATTGACCCTGGTAGCCCTAGGGCTAGCTGAGGCCAGATGTGTCTACGGCACACTGCTCGCCATGCCCGAAGACGGCGACCGAATCACTGTAGAAAACGAACTGGAGACAATCTTCCAATCGCTACCCGATCTATTTTTCCGTCTTGCCAAAGACGGCACAATCCTGGACTACCGCGCACAAAGTAACGCAGAGCTGTACGTAGAACCCGAGGCATTTTTAGGCAAAAGAATGCAAGACGTGCTGCCGCCAGATTTAGGGAAATTGTTTATTGAAAAATCGGCGCAGCAGCGGAAAACCGGCGAGCTGATTCGATACGAGTACGACTTAACTCTGGCCTCCGGCACGGCACGCTTCGAAGGCCGGTTACGCGACCTGCCCGGCACGGATCAGCAAATTGTGCTGGTCCGAAACATTACCCAACAACATCAGGAACACCAGGCTAGATTGCGTGTCGAGCAACAGTTGGCCATGGCACTGGAGGCCGCACAGGAGGGCGTCTGGGATTGGGATATACGCGCGGGCCTCTGGACCGCCAATGCGCGTTTTTTCGAAATGCTGGGGTATTCCCAGCAGTCAGAGCCACAGGCCATAGAACACTGGAATACCAAAATTCATCCCGAAGATGCCGAGCGTAGGGCGCAAGCCTACCAAGCACTACTAAAGGGTGAGACCGAGAGCTTAAATGTCGAGTTTAGAAGTCGCAACGCGCAGGGTGAATACCAGTGGATTCGCGCTAGAGGCAAAATTGTCGACCACGACGAACACGGGCATCCCTGCCGCGCGGTGGGTACGCACGAGGAAATTACCGAACGCAAAGCCATCGACGAACGGCTCAAATTGGCTGCGACAGTATTCGAAAGCACTGCGGAAGGCGTCATCATAGCCAACCCCAAAGGCTATATCATTGAGGTGAATCAGGGGTTTGTTGAAGTCACCGGATTTAGTCGAGAGGATGTGCTGAACCGCCACGTGCGCATGCTGAATTCCGGTCGTCAGGCACCCAGCTTTTATCGCACCATCTGGCGCGCACTCCTTGCAGACGGCAGCTGGAAAGGCGAAATCTGGAACCGCCGAAAAGATGGCCAAATTATTCCCGAGTGGCTAAATATCAGTGCCGTATACGACGACAACAAAAATATCAGCCATTTTGTCGCAGTCTTTTCAGATATTTCTGTGTTAAAACGCTCAGAAGAGAAGCTCGACTATATGGCGCACCACGATGCGCTGACAGGATTGCCCAATCGGCTGATGCTCCAGGCGAGGCTCGGTAGAGCAATGGTACACGCTCACCGCAATCGGTGTGCGCTGGCGCTACTCTTTTTAGACGTAGATCGTTTTAAAAATATCAACGACAGTCTCGGCCACAGCGCAGGCGACGAAGTTTTAAAGCAAGTTGCCAAACGGCTCAAAGCCTCGGTCCGCGCAGAAGACACAGTGGCGCGCCTGGGTGGCGACGAGTTTGTGGTACTTTTAGAAAGCCTCACTAGCGCAGACGCGGCGGCGCACATAGCCAGTAAAATATTGGCCGCCATAAGCCAACCCTTTAAGGTAATGAATAAAGAATTTTTTACCTCAACCAGTATTGGTATTAGTCTCTATCCAGACGACGGCAACTCGCCCGCTGCATTGATGCGCAACGCCGACTCCGCCATGTATCAAGTTAAACAAGAGGGACGAAACAGCTACCGCTTTTATACCGAGCAACTGACAACCATTGCTCGAAAGAAAGCTGAAATGGAATCCGAGCTGCACAAAGCCATCACCAACAATGAATTGATACTGCACTATCAACCGCAACTCAATCTCGAAACCGAAGCACTTGTTGGGCTAGAGGCGTTGTTGCGCTGGCAGCACCCGGTGAAAGGCATGATTGCCCCCGATCTATTCATTCCACTTGCTGAAGAAAGCGGCCTGATCCAAAAGATTGGTGAGTGGGTGTATCATACCGCCTGCGCTCAATTGCGCACTTGGCTTGATAGTGGTTTGAATCCACCGCGCCTGGCCGTGAATGTCTCAGGCGCCGAATTATTGCAGGCGGACCTGCTAGGTACCATTAAACGCGCAATGCGCACGCATAACATTCCGGGTGCTCGACTAGAGGTGGAAATCACCGAAAACCTGATGATGCAAAACCTCGAAAAGGGCATCGCCTTGATCAACAGCTTGCGCGATCTCGGCATCGCCATCGCAATTGACGATTTCGGTACCGGCTACTCATCGCTGGCGTATCTCAAAAAACTGCCCATCCATCGCCTGAAAATCGATAGAGCTTTTGTGCGCGACCTACCCGACAACGCCAACGACAAAGCCATCGCCAAAGCCATCATCGCCATGGGCGAAAGCCTGGGTATGGAAATACTGGCCGAAGGTGTTGAAACCCGCGAGCAACAAAACTTTTTGCGCGCGCAGGGCTGCACCTTCGGGCAGGGCTATCTGTTTTCCCGTCCACTGCCCGCACAAGCAGTGACACAATGGTTTGCGCCTTGAGCCCTCGCAAACAACATCGCTACTGACCCTTTGCCGGCAACAGCCAAAGTTGCGAATTGGCCAGAGGGGTTTGCGGCGGCAAGTTGGGGTTCTCTAGGTAGAATATCCGGCGCTCTGCAAGCTGGGTGCGCGCGAGCACCGCTTGGATAACCGGGTGGTTGCGAAAGTATTGCTCAAAAGAACCATCGTCCAACATTGCCCTAAAGCCCGACTCAATGCGCGCGGCCAGTGCCGTGTTTTCCTGCGCCACAAAAAAGTACATGGGCGCCGGATAGGCCAGCAGCAACCGGCGCTCAACCGCAAGCCCCGAGCCCGCATGATGGTCGTATTCAGACCAGATCTCATTGAGCCCGCGAGGAAAATAATCGAAACGGCGCGCCATTAGCATGGGAAACAGGAGTTCATAGTTGGTGCTGGTCACCACTGGCAGACCTGCATGACGCAGAATGGCCGTATCCGGCCACTGGCCGCCCTGACCGGCAGTCAAGTCCGCCAACATAGCGAGCGACTGCACACGATCAAAATGGACTTGATCCGCGGCGCGAATTAAAAAAGCCCGATAACCCAACAGGCCTTTGAAAATGGGTATACGGATGGGCAGCAGCTGCGCTTCGCGATCGCGGGTAGTCATGGTCCACAACACCTCCAACGAGCGCCCGTGCATCAACTCATAGACGTTGCGTTTTTGGCTGTAGTACACGGGGTTGCGTACGAGCGTGACCGTCTCGCCAGGCGCCGCAGAACGCTCGAGAACCTGTTGAAGCAGATCTCGCACATAGGCATCGTGCAGGCTGTTAGAGTCCCGTACCGCGGGAATCCTGACTGTAATACCCCAGCAGTCACTGCCGATCAGCCACAGCATCACTAAAAGCACTCGCATTGCGGATTGCACTCCCTTAGATTCATGGCCTTAGCTTAGACTTTAGTACCATAAAAGCCCAACATCCCCAAAAAGTTCCAACAGGAAACAAAAGTTTCCTATTGGAAACAAATGCTGCTAACTTTAGCCCGAATCCAGCGTCGCAGACTGTGCAAATAAGGTACAATGCGCGCCTTCAAAATTTCACCTCGTCAGGCTATAGCAGGGCTACTCCATGTTTGATAAATCGCAAACCATTGCAACCTTTGACCCGGAACTCTGGGCGTCTATTCAGTCAGAAGAAGTTCGCCAGGAAGAACACATTGAGCTGATCGCCTCCGAAAACTACACCAGCCCCATGGTCATGGTGGCGCAGGGCACCAAGCTCACCAACAAGTATGCCGAAGGCTATCCGGGCAAGCGCTACTACGGCGGTTGCGAGTACGTAGACACTGCAGAAAGCCTGGCCATCGAGCGCGCCAAAGCCCTGTTCGGCGCCGACTATGCCAACGTACAGCCCCACTCCGGCTCGCAGGCCAACGGCGCCGTCTATGCAGCTTTGTGCGAGCCGGGCGACACCGTACTGGGCATGAGCCTGGCCCACGGCGGCCACCTGACCCACGGCGCCTCGGTGAGCTTTTCCGGCAAGGTGTACAACGCGGTTCAGTATGGCATCGACACCGAAACCGGCCTGATCGACTACGATGAAGTTGAGCGCTTAGCCGTTGAGCACAAACCCAAGATGATTGTGGCGGGCTTCTCGGCCTACTCGCAAATCGTGGACTGGCAGCGTTTCCGCGCTATCGCCGACAAGGTAGGCGCCTACCTGTTTGTAGACATGGCCCACGTAGCAGGCCTGGTGGCCGCCGGCGTATACCCCAACCCAGTGCAGATTGCCGACGTCACCACCACCACCACCCACAAAACCCTGCGTGGCCCGCGCGGTGGCCTGATACTGGCGCGCAAGAACGAAGCCATCGAGAAGAAGCTCAACTCCGCGGTATTCCCCGGCGGCCAGGGCGGCCCCTTGATGCACGTGATTGCGGCAAAAGCCGTGAGCTTCAAAGAAGCCATGAGCGACGATTACAAAGCCTACCAACAGCAAGTGGTCAAGAATGCCAAGGCCATGGCGGCCACCTTCATCGAGCGCGGCATTAAGATCGTGTCTGGCGGCACCGAAAATCATCTGATGTTGGTGGATCTAATCGGCAAGGAATACACCGGGAAAGACGCCGACGCCGCCCTGGGCGCTGCCAACATCACCGTCAACAAAAACGCGGTACCCAATGACCCCCGCTCGCCTTTCGTAACCTCCGGCCTGCGCGTAGGCACGCCCGCCATCACCACCCGCGGTTTTAAAGAGGCCGAAACGATCGAGCTGACCCACTGGATGTGCGATGTCTTAGAAGCCCTTGAAGCCGGCAACGCCGAGGCCAAGATCGAGGAAGTGAAGGCCAAAGTACTGGCTGTGTGCAAGCGCTTCCCCGTCTACGCCGACTAAGCAGTAAGACCTGCCAGACACAAAGCCCGCGCCCGCGGGCTTTGTTATTTATACCCCTAACCTTATGCCATTCAAACCTGCCCAACGCCCCCAGGGCGCCTACACTGTGTCTGACCCTACAGCGGTGTTAGTTACGAGATTGCGCGAGGCAAATCCACGCTCCGGCACTTCGGTTCCAATTCAATAGGTAAATTGGCGGTTACGCATTCGTATGCATAGCTTCCCCGCCCTATGAATACGTATGTAATGCCTTGTTCCCAAGTGGCCTGCCTCATTAGCATGAATTTCTCATGACCATAATAACTAGGTAATCTGAGGGATACCCTATGAGCAGCTGTAACAACCCAAACACAAGAGCGCGTTTTACACGCAATTTGCTCTCTGCCGCCATTTTAGCCGGGTCGTCTTCTGTCGCCTTGGCCCAAGTCAGCGCCGACGAGCAAGAAGCCATTGATTCCCTGGAAGAAATCCAGGTTTATGGCATCCGAACTTCAATCCTTGACTCTGTCAGCGCCAAGCGCGATGCCGACACCATTGCAGACGTGGTGGATGCCGGTGCACTGTCTTCACTGCCCGACCAGTCCATCGCCGATGCCCTGGGCCGCGTGCCCGGTGTAACCACCGTGCGCAGCAATGGCCAGTCGTCTCAGCTGAATATCCGCGGGATGAATGGCGATTTCATTCAAACCACCCTGAACGGCCGCGAGCAGGCCTCTACCTCAGGCTACACCGAAAGCACCCGCTGGATGGCCTTCGACCAGTACCCAGCCGAACTGATTACCCAGGCTGCGGTGTACAAATCGCCCAAAGCCTCTCACATTGAAGGTGGCGTGGCCGGTATTGTTGACCTGAAAACCGTCAACCCGCTAGATGCCGAAAAAGAGCACAGCGTTAACGCCACTTTCCGCGCCTCTTACAACGATGCCGCAGAATCTGTGGGCGCCGATGAATACGGCAACCGCATTAGCCTGTCTTACCAGGGCAAGTTTGCCGACGACACCATCGGCGTGGCATTGGGCTACTCACACCTTGATCAGCCCAACAGTTTCACTGGTGCACGCGCCGGTGCAGACGGGCAAATCGGTTACAACCAAGGCGCTGAGATGCGCAACCGTGCGTTCCAGTGGCAAGCCGGCAATGGCACCGATGAGCGCGATGGCTATTTGGCCACCTTGGTATTCCAGCCTACCGATAACCTGAAAGCGCAACTGGATTACTTCAAGTCCACTTTCGACCGCACCGACACCCGTCATGGCATCACCGTTGGCGGCCTGCAAGACGACTCCACCTTTGCACTCAGCAACACCACCGTGAGCAATGGGGTGGTAACTGGTGCCACAGTTGCGATTACCGACCCTAAAACTACCAACGATTCCAGCCCATGGTTTGAGTCGCGTACAGAAGATCAGTCTACCAAAGCAGATAGCGACAGCATTGGGCTGAACCTTGAGTGGAACATCGACGATCGCCAGAGCCTGGAATTCGATTACTCCACCAGCGAAGGCACCAAAACCCGCAAAGACCGCTTGGCCTCTATGCACGCCTACGATCTGACCTTCGATGGCAGCGGCAACCTGACCGACTGGGAAGAAGCAGCAGGCCAGTCTTTAACCTATAGCCACAATGGCGATGGTATTCCCACGGCAAACTTTGCTGGAGTAGACTTCACCGACCTCAGCACCATGCGCCTGTCGCGCTATGAAGAGTACCCGCACGAGTACACCGACAAAGTAGACAGTCTGAAACTCGATTACAAAATTGACCTGGAATGGGGCGCCCTCGCTTCTGTAGAAGCAGGTGTACGTTTCTCGAACCGCGAGTTCGACGCCGAGCGCGGCACCTTCCTTTACGGTTCACGCGACGGCCAGTTCAACGGCTACTGCGCAGACAATCTGTCTCAGCCTGCGATCGACTGTACGCCGCAATCACTCGACGGTTTTGTAAGCGTTGAATCGGTTGAAGGTGCACCGGATCATCTGGTCATTAACAATCTGGACGCCTTGGCAACCAGCATTTTTGGCGCCGGCAACTATGAAGGCAAGAAGGTATTCAGCCGCGACTGGACCTTCGTAGAATCTGGCTTGCTGGAAGAAAAAGTCGATGCGTTCTACCTCATGGCTAACCTTGCATCAGAAGTGGGCGGCATTGAAGTAACCGGTAATGTTGGCGTTCGCTACATAAAAACCGACGTTAAAGCAAGCGGCGTACAAAATGTGGGCACCGGTAACGGCACTCCTATTACCGATGATCTGGGCGTAACCCAAGACAATTACGACTATGTGAAGTACGGCCCGGAATTTACTGACACCCTGCCATCGCTCAACCTGAACTTCCACCTCACTGAAAACGACATTTTGCGTTTTGCTGCAGCAAAAGTCATGGGCCGTCCTCCTGTGGGCCAGCTCAAAGGCGGTGCAGGTTCATGGAACAGCGGCAATGAATACAACGTGTGGACCAAAGGTTCTCCTTACCTGGATCCGTTCCGTGCCAATCAGTTTGACCTGTCTTACGAGCACTACTTCGAAGACGGCGGCGCAGTAACCGCAGCGGTTTTCTGGAAAGATATCGAAAGCTTGGTAGAAAAGCAGTACATCTACCTGGATACCGCCGCCGAACGTGAAGCCCTGTTCGCTGAACTGAACATTGACATCCCCGCAGGCCTGGACGCCGGTGCCTTCGAAACCTACGTCAACAATGACAACGGCGGCTACATTCGCGGCTTTGAACTGGCAGGAACTAAGACCTTTGATAAGCTCCCCGGCGTATTCTCAGGCTTGGGGATGACTGCAAGCTACTCCTATACTGAATCAGAAACGGAAATCAGCGGCGGCAATCTATACGGTCAGAACCTGCCACTACCCGGCCTTTCTAAAAATGTTTGGAGCGTGACCGGCTTCTGGGATATCGGCAATTTCAGTTCACACGTGAACGTTCGCTACCGCGATGAGTTTATTCTGAACATGCCAATCCCAGGCAGCTCAACGCCTGTTACTGCGCAGCCCTACACAACTGTAGATGCGCAGGCATCTTACTCCTTTGAAAACGGCATTGATGTTGTGTTTTCCGTCAACAACCTTACCGACGAGCCCGATGTGGTGGAGTATGGTGCTGACGGTGCCTTTGGCGAATACAAAGAGTTCGGCCGCCAGTACTACTTGGGCGTGAACTACTCTTACTAAGCCCGAGCTACTAAATAGGCAGGTCACCGTTAGGGTGGCCTTCGAGACAACCGCCCGCCGAGCTCCGCTTGCCGGGCGGTTTTTTTTGAGCTGATGTGTTACAACAAGGTATTTGATTACCAAGCCACGCAACCAAAGAGAATCACAATACAATGAATGCATCGAAAACGAGGGTTGTTATATTGGGCGGCGGCACTGCCGGTTGGATTGCAGCCAACCTCATGGCTACTCACTGGCCCAAATCACAGTTTGATATCACCTTAGTGGAATCGCCAAATATCGGCACAATTGGTGTGGGCGAGGGCTCAACACCACCACTGCGCGGATTCATGAATGCCATTGGCGTTAAAGAGTCCGACTGGATGAGTCAATGTAACGCCACTTACAAAGTAGGCATTACCTTCAAAGATTGGTCAGTAAAGCCCGGATTCCCAGAATATTTTCATCCATTCTTGTGCCAAACCGATGAATTCACTGCGCCCGCATTTTTTCACAATAGCTTTCTTATTCGCCAGGGCGTAGATTTAGAAGGCCACCCAGATCACTTTTTTATTGCCACACGCCTTGCTGAAAAAAAGCTCGCCCCGGTAACACCGGAAAATTTTCCCTTTGAAATTAATTACGGCTACCACTTTGATTCGGGCTTGCTTGGCCAGTTTCTAGCTAAATGGGCCGCAGGAAAAGGCGTAAAGTATGAGCAGGCCACCATTTCCGACGTCAAGCTCAACGAGCGTGGCGACATAGAAAGCCTGCACACAGACGACGGCCAGACCATTGCCGGCGATTTATTTGTCGATTGCTCGGGCTTTCGCAGCCAACTCATGCAGCAGGCGCTCCAGGTACCCTTTGAAAGCGCCGCAGAAAGCCTGTTTAACGATTCAGCCGTTGTATTTGCCACAGAACAAGAAGCAGAACCCGAATGCAAAACCACAGCGACCGCCATGAAGCACGGCTGGGCTTGGAAAATTCCACTCACCCATCGCAACGGCAACGGTTACGTATACAGCTCACGCTTTGTGGATGACGATCAAGCCGAATCCGAATTCCGAGCACACTTGGGGCTGTTAGATGCCGATGTTGAAGCGCGCAAGTTGAAATTCAAAGTGGGCCGGGTATCACACCACTGGTTCAAAAACTGTTTGGCTGTGGGCCTCTCACAAGGGTTTGTGGAGCCGCTCGAGGCCACTGCACTGGATATGGTGCAAGAAACCGTGGTGCGTTTTATCGAATACTACAACCAAGGCCAATACACCGAGCAATCGCGCGCGGATTTTAACCGCTACATTAATGCGCGCTTCGATGCCATACGCGATTACATCGTGTGTCATTTTCGCATCAGCTCGCGCACAGATACCGAATACTGGCGCGCCTGTGGGAGCAACGAGAACCTATCACCCTCGCTGCGCTCTATTTTGCAAACCTGGATGAGTGGAAAAAATATAACCGATGAATTAGAGCGCCAAAAACTGGACGCCTACTTCCCCAACGTATCCTGGAACTGCCTGCTGGCCGGCAAGGGGATCTACCCCAGTAAAGAGCAACTGCGACCCGGAAACGCAATGGCGAACAAGTACAAGCTATCCGATCTGCGCCGTTTTATTGATGGTTGTGCGCTGAATTTTCCACCCCACAGCGAGCAGTTGGCCAAGCTAAAAATGCCCGCTTAACACCGCCTCTCGGGAAACCATCTGCATGAATACGTATGCAGATGGTTTTACCTGGGACTGGGGTTTCATAGCATGAGGGAGGCCCACACAACCAATAATCAGCCACGCAGCTTAAGGAACTTCCATGCGCATTCCCATGGCGCCCGCCACGGCTCTTCGTAGCCTCGTCGCCTGCACCCTACTGCTGACTTCCGCCAGCGATTTGCACGCCAAAACCCTGCAGCTCCAGAGTCCAAACGGCGAGCTGATTTTTACCCTGAGCGACGAGGGCGCCGGCCCCAGCTACCGCATTGACGCCGGCCAGGCACCGGTCATCGATGGTTCACGCCTAGGCCTGACAATGTTAAAAGATGGGGAGTTAGGTGCGGGCTTTACCCTTGCTAAGGCCGAGCGAACCACAGCCAACACTCGCTGGGAACAGCCCTGGGGCGAGCGCCAGTGGATAACGGACCACCACAACGAATTGCTAGCAACCTTCAAGCACCCCGACAAAGGCCAGTTTTTCCTGCGCGTGCGCGCCTTTAACGACGGCATCGGCTTTCGCTACGAGGTCCCCGCCCAGCGGGCACATCAGCAGCGTCAGATCACCGACGAGCTGACGGAATTTGCGGTGGCCGATGCGGCGCACACCGAAGCCCTGTGGATACCCGCGCGCGGCTGGAACCGCTACGAGTACCCCTACCAACAGACCGCCGTCACCGATGTGGTACTCGCGCACACCCCCGCCACCTTTAGAAATCGCAGCGGCGTGCACTTCAGCATTCACGAAGCCGCTTTAGTCGATTACGCTGCCATGGTCTTGGATCAACGCCGGCCCGGCACCTTTAAAGCAAACCTAACACCCTGGTCGGATGGCATTCGCGTCAAAACAGAGGGCGCTATTGTCACGCCCTGGCGCACAATACAAATTAGTGACAATGCAACCGGCCTACTGAATTCCGATCTCATTTTAAACCTGAACGAGCCCAATGCCCTGGGCGATGTCAGCTGGGTCAAGCCCGGTAAATACCTAGGCATCTGGTGGGGCATGCATCTGGGCGTCAATACCTGGGGCAGCGGCGCCAAGCACGGTGCCACCACCGACAACACGCTTAATATGATGGACTTTGCCGCACAGCACGGCTTTGACGGCGTATTGGTGGAGGGCTGGAATGTCGGCTGGGATGGCGACTGGCTCCACAATGGCGATCTGTTTAGTTTTACCAAAGCCTACGACGACTTTGACCTGAAAAAAATCAGCGCCTACGGGCAATCGAAGGGCGTGCGGTTAATCGGCCACCACGAAACCTCCGGCAATGTCACCAACTACCGCAATCAAATGGGCGCGGCCTTGGATTTGTATGCCAACCACGGCGTCAGCCAGATCAAGACCGGTTACGTGGCCGATGGCGGCAATATCAAGCGAGTGGATGCCCAGGGTATCGTGCGCAAAGAGTGGCACGACGGCCAGTTCATGGTGAATGAATACCTGTACAACGTGCGCGAAGCCGCCAAGCGTAAAATCAGCATCAACACTCACGAGCCCATTAAAGACACAGGCCTGCGCCGCACCTACCCCAACTGGCTTAGCCGCGAGGGCGCGCGCGGTCAGGAATTTAACGCCTGGGGCAGTCCGCCCAACGCACCCGATCACACGGTCAACTTAGCCTTTACGCGCATGCTCGCCGGGCCCATGGATTTTACGCCGGGTATATTTAATCTCGCCTGGGATGGCCTGGACGCAGAAAACCGCGTGCAAACAACCCTCGCAAAACAGCTGGCACTCTATGTGGTGCTCTACAGTCCCATACAAATGGCCGCCGACCTGCCGGAAAATTATCTGGCGCGCCCCGAAGCCTTTCAGTTTATAAAAGATGTAGTCACCGACTGGCAGGACAGCCGCGCCATTGCCGGCGCGCTGGGTGAGTACGTGGCCTTCGCGCGCCAGGATCGCCATTCCAGCACCTGGTTTTTGGGCGCCATTACCAACGAGCAGGCGCGCGAACTCACACTGCCATTGGATTTCTTGACGCCGGGCAAACGCTATCGCGCCGAAATTTATCGCGACGGCGACCAGGCCCACTGGCGCACCGCCCCCTACGAATTAGTGATTGAACGGCGCACCGTCACCCATGCCGATCAACTCGACGTAAGGTTAGCGGCCAGTGGCGGCCTGGCCGTGCGATTGGTGGAGCTGGCCCAGTGAGACGCATTTACACACAGCTCGCGCAGCTGCTAATGGGCGGCCTCCTGACCTTAACCAGTCAAGCCGAGATCACCCGCATTGAGCCACCAAACTGGTGGGTGGGCATGCACCACTCACAGCTGCAACTGCTGGTGCACGGAGATGCGATTGCTGCTTACGAACTGCACACCGACGCGCAGCAGGTTAGCATTGCCAGCATCGAGCGCACCGATAACCCCAACTACCTTTTCGTCACACTCGACATCGCGCAAGACGCCCAGCCACAAACCGTTGGCCTGCACTTTACCGCGACTGGCAAACCTGCACTGCACTACGCCTATCCACTACACGCGCGTAAATCGGGCAGCGCGAATCGCCAAGGTTTTAGCGGGCGAGATACAGTGTATTTAATTACGCCCGATCGTTTTGCCAATGGCGACCCCCTGAATGACACAAACCCTGCGCTGGGCGATAAACCCGATCGCAATGCACCCTATGGACGCCACGGCGGCGACTTACAGGGCATCATCGACCGGTTAGACTATTTACAATCCTTGGGCGTGACACAATTGTGGTTAAATCCCGTGGTCGAAAACGCCATGCCGGCATCCTCCTATCACGGTTACGCGACCACCAACCTGTATCGCATCGACCCGCGCTACGGCGACAACAGGCTCTACCGGACGCTCAGCGAAAAGGCGCGCGCCAAAGGCATTGGCCTCATCATTGATTTAGTGCCCAATCACATCGGTGCCCAACACCCCTGGATGGCAGACTTGCCCGCACATAACTGGATAAACAATGGCGCCAAGTTTGTGCCCACCAACCACATGCGCGAAAGCCTGCAAGACCCACACAGTGCGCTCGCCGATCGACAAGCCTTCACCGACGGCTGGTTTGTCCCCAGCATGCCGGATTTGAATCAACGCGAGCCACTACTGGCCACCTACCTCACGCAAAATGCCATCTGGTGGGTTGAAAGCGCCGATCTATCCGGCATTCGGGTGGACACCTGGTCTTATTCCGATAAAACATTTTTGCAACAGTGGACCCGCGCTATTTTGCAGGAGTACCCAAAGCTGAACATTGTCGGCGAAGAGTGGAGCACCGACCCAAACATTATCGCCTACTGGCAGGCGGACCAACACAATCCCGATGGTTACAGCACCGCCCTGCCAAGCCTGTTTGATTTTCCGTTGCAGGAGAGCCTGATCGCAGCGCTTAAGGAATCCGAAAACTGGAACAGCGGCCTGGTAAAGCTATACCGCACGCTCAGTCGCGACGCCGTCTATGCCAACGCCAATGGGCTCACCATTTTTGCCGATAATCACGACATGAGCCGTGTCCATACGCAACTCGACCACGACCCAGCACTGACGCGTATGGCCCTTACGCTGGTGGCCACACTGCGCGGCATTCCACAGATTTTTTACGGTACCGAGATATTAATGGCCAATCCAGGCACCGATTCCCACGGCGTAATTCGCAGCGACTTTCCCGGTGGCTGGCCCGGCGATACGCGCAACGGCTTTACCGGCAATGGCCTAAGCGAAGAAGCGTTGGCCATGCAGCGCTATACCAAGCAGCTATTGCAATGGCGCAAAACGGCCAGCGCTATCCACAACGGCCAGCTGCGCCAGTATGCACCGCAGGCCGGCGTCTACTGTTTTTTTCGATACAACGAAAAAGAACGCTGGCTGATTGCCACCAATAAAAATTCCGAGGCCAGCGCGCTGGATACAGCGCGTATGGCACAAGACCTGGACGGCTATCGCTACGCGAGCGCCCTATTTTCTGAGCAAACACACACGCTGGCCGACGGCATTAGCCTACCCCCGCGCAGCGTGACTATTTATCGCATTCACTGAAAGAATCAAAGAGCAGAGACCATGACAACTAGCCGGCAATGGCCCACCCGAACGCTGTTTAAGTCACACCGCCTGCTGTGCGCCGCGCTACTCACGCTGGCGGCTGGCGCACAGGCAGATTTTGGCCACTACCAGCAGCACTCGCTGCAAGGCAGCACACTGGAAGTCGTCACCGACGCGGGCAAATTATCCGTCAGTCTGCAGGGCGAGCACGCCATGGCCGTGCACTATCAGCCCAGGGGTATCAAGCAACTGCCCAGCTTTGCGCTGGCAGAAAAGCCGGCGCCCCACGCGGACGCCAAACTCTCACAAACGGACGAGGCACTAGTATTCGAAAGTGCCTCGCTGCGTGCGATTATTCAAAAGCACAATCTCACCATCGCCTACGAATACAAAGGCAAGCCCCTGCTGGCAGAGGAGGCTGGCCTGTTTGTGCAGGATAGCCTGCGCGGTTTTCGCTTTGCCTTAACACCAAAGGAAAAAATTCTGGGCGGTGGCCAGCGGGTGTCCGGCATGGATCGACGCGGCCAGCGCATGCCGCTCTACAACAAAGCCCACTACGGCTATGAAACAGAGTCCAACCAAATGTATTTCAGTTTGCCGGCTGTCATGTCGGATAAGAAATACATGCTGGTATTCGATAATAGCGCCACCGGTGCGCTGGATATTGGCGCCACCGAAACCGACGTGCTGCAGTTTGATGCCGTCGGCGGGCGCACGGCCTATGTGGTGGTGGCCGGCGAGAGCTATCCACACTTGATTCAGCAATACACCCAAGTAACGGGCCGCCAACCGCTGCCACCGCGCTGGGCTTTCGGTAATTTCGCTTCGCGCTTCGGCTACCGCAGCGAGCAAGAGGTGCGCGACACCATCGCCAAATTTCGCGCCAGCGACTTCCCCGTGGATGCCCTGGTACTGGATCTGTATTGGTTTGGCAAAGATATTCAGGGCCACATGGGCAATCTCGCCTGGGACACCGAGGCCTTTCCCAATCCCAAAGCCATGATGGCCGACTTAAAAGCCGAGGGCGTGCACACAGTACTGATTACCGAGCCGTTTATTCTCACCAGCGCCAAGCGCTGGGACGAAGCCGTGCAAGCGGATGTGTTGGCCTTAAATCCCGCCGGCAAACCCAAAACCTTTAATTTTTACTTTGGCAATACCGGGCTCATCGACGTCTTCCACCAACCGGCTGCAGCCTGGTTCTGGTCGATCTATCAGTCGTTAATGCTACAGGGCGTCGACGGTTGGTGGGGCGATTTAGGCGAGCCCGAAGTACATCCAGACGACAGCTTGCACCGTCTCACTGGCGTGCAGGGTAATGCCGCAAATTGCGCCGAGGCCGAAACCGCCCCCTGCATCAGTGCCGGCAATGAAGTGCACAACGCCTACGGCCACCAATGGGCCAAATTGGTCTACGAAAATCAACGGCGCCGGTTTCCGGATACGCGCCCCATGATTATGATGCGCGCCGGTTTTGCCGGCAGCCAGCGCTACGGCTTTATTCCCTGGACAGGCGATGTGGCGCGCAGCTGGGGCGGTTTAAAACCGCAGGTGGAGTTGGCGCTGCAGATGTCGCTGTTTGGCCTGGCCTATACCCACTCAGATTTGGGTGGCTTTGCCGGCGGCGAACACTTTGACCAGGAGTTGTATATCCGCTGGTTGCAGTACGGCGTGTTTCAACCGGTGTACCGCCCGCACGCGCAGGATAATATTGCCCCCGAGCCCGTTTTCCACGATCAGCAAACCCAGGACATCCTGCGGCCCTTCGTCAAGCTACGCTATCAGTTGCTGCCCTACAACTACACCCTGGCCTACGAAAACAGCCTCACCGGCATGCCCTTAATGCGGCCGCTGTTTTTTGAAAATGAATCCAATCCGGCGCTTATCGATAACAGCCAAAGTTATTTTTGGGGCGACGCGTTTTTGGTAACGCCCGTCACCGAACCCGGCGTGACATCCGTGCGCGTCAATTTGCCCAAGGGCGTCTGGTTTGACTATTTTACCGGCCAGCGCTACAACGGCGGTCAGGTCGTTGAACAACCCACCACCCTGGCAACCCTGCCCGTGCTGGTGCGCGCCGGCAGTTTTATTCCCATGGTGGCCGCCACGCAAAGTACTCAAAGCTACAGCAGCGCCGAACTCAATTTGCACTACTACGACGATCCGACAGTGAAGACCGCACGCGGCAAAATGTACGAGGACGACGGCCGCAATCCGCGCGCACTGCAAGCGGGCGACTTCGAGCTACTGGAGTTTGAAGCACAGCGCACGCGCAAGCACCTTAACGTGACACTGACTCACAGCGGTGGCTACCCAGGCCAACCCGCGCAGCGCAAAGTGCACTTGATTTTACACAACCAAACGCAAAAACCCCGCGCCATCAAGCTGGGAGACACAGCCATCGCATTTGATTACCAGCGCGAAACGCAACAAGTACACCTGTCCATCAATTGGGACTATCAACCGCTAACTCTGTCGGTACACCAATAAGGAATGCTAATGAAACCCTTTCTATATGCAGCCAGCTGCCTCTTGCTAGGCGCCCTTTTTGCCTGCGACAACCAGCGCGCAGAGCCACAGGATTCCAGTGCGCAGACGCCCGACACCTCGGCCGTTCATAAGGCGCGCGACGCGCAGGCTGACCGCGAAAAAGCCGTGGTCTATCAGGTGTTCACGCGTCTATACGGCAACACCAATAGTACCAACAAGCCCTGGGGCACACTCGAGGAAAACGGCGTTGGCAAGTTCAGCGATTTTACCGATACTGCCCTGGCAGATATTAAATCCCTGGGCGTGACTCACCTCTGGTACACCGGCGTATTGCACCACGCACTGGTGGGCGACTACAGCGCCTACGGCATTAGCAACGACGACCCGGATGTCGTCAAAGGGCGAGCCGGCTCCCCCTACGCCGTCAAAGATTATTACAGCGTCAACCCCGATCTGGCCGACGACCCCGCACAGCGCTTGGCAGAATTTGATGCGCTCATAGACCGCACCCATCAACACGGCATGAAAGTCATCATCGACATAGTGCCCAACCATATCGCCCGCAATTACCAAAGTCTTGGCAAACCAGCGGGCGTGGAAGACTTTGGTGCGAGCGACAACACGCAGGTCAGCTACGCGCGCGACAATAATTTTTACTATGTGGTCGGCGAGCCCTTCCGCGTGCCAAAGGCCGCGGGCTATCAACCCCTGGGCGGTACCGCGCACCCCCTGGCCGATGGTCAGTTTCACGAAATGCCCGCTAAATGGACCGGCAATGGCGCGCGCGCGGCCGAGCCCAACATAGACGATTGGTACGAGACAGTTAAGGTCAATTACGGCGTAAAACCGGACGGCAGCTACGATTTTGCACGCCTGCCCGCCACACTGCGCGGCGCGCCTTGGCAACAACACCAAGCCTTCTGGGCCGACAAAGATGTGCCCGATAGCTGGCTTAAGTTCCGCGACATCACCCAATTCTGGCTGGCGCGCGGCGTAGATGGCTTCCGCTACGACATGGCGGAAATGGTGCCCGTGGAATTTTGGAGTTACCTCAATGCATCCATTAAACAGACCAACCCCGACGCTTTCATCCTGGCTGAAGTTTACAACCCGAAGGAATACCGCAATTATATTCAGTTGGGTTTAATGGATTACCTATACGACAAAGTTGAACTCTACGACACACTGAAAGCCATCGTGCAGGAAAAGGCAGACCCAGACGCTCTAATTCCCATTCAGGCCGGCATGCAAGACATCGAACACCACATGCTGCACTTTTTGGAAAACCACGACGAACAGCGCATCGCCAGCCCAGAATTTGCCGGCGACCCCGTTAAGGCACTGCCCGCCATGGTGGTTTCCACCACACTCAGCAGCAGCCCCACCATGGTGTACTTCGGCCAGGAGGTGGGCGAGCCAGGGGCCGAGGACGCAGGTTTTGGCAAACCCTCGCGCACCAGCATTTTCGATTACGTGGGCGTGCCGCACCACCAGCGCTGGATGAACAACGGCGCCTGTGATGGGGGGCAATCCACAGCTGAAGAAAAACAACTCAGAGCTTTCTACCAGAAATTGTTGAACCTGAGCCTGACCGAGCCAGCGCTGACTGGCCACTACGCCGAAATTCACCGCTGGAATTTGGCCAACTCGACTAGCTACGACAAGCGCCTATTCAGTTTTGTCCGCTGGCGGGACGATGAGCGCGATCAGCGCTTAGTCATCGTTGTGAATTTTTCTGCGCAGATGCAAAAAACCCAAGTGCAGCTGCCACCGGAGTTACGCGAGCAGTGGGCACCACAACACAGCGGTACGGATTTACTCAGCGGCGACAATTTTACCCTAACGGCGGACGGCATGGTCGTAACGCTGCCCGCCTACGGCGCCCGTATAATTCAATTGCACGACGATCGCCCGTGAAGCACCTTGGCCTGTTACTGATAGGTGCGCTCATAGGCACTACTGCAACACTCGCCTGGCAGCAGTGGCTAACCCCACCTGTTGATCCTCTGCGATCCACGGCCGGACCGGGCGTGCAATCGCCGCTCACGCTGCAATTGCCACGGCTACAGCGCGCGCGACAGCTGCGCATTTACCTTCCGCCCAGTTACGACCAGGGGCGGCGACACTACCCTGTGTTGTACATGCACGACGCCCAAAATTTATTTGACGAGGCCACCAGCTTTGCCGGTGAATGGGGCATTGACGAAGCACTGAACAGCTTGGCGCACACACACGGCGTCGAAGTGATCGTGGTGGGTATCGATCACGGCGACGCGAAGCGCATTGTCGAGCTCAACCCCTGGGATCACCCGGAGTACGGCAAAGGCGAGGGCCGCGCCTATGTCAGTGATATTGTGGAGACAATAAAACCCTTTATCGACAACCAGTACCGCACGCGCCCAGGCGCGCGCGATACGCTGATCATGGGTAGCTCCCTGGGGGGATTAATCAGTCACTATGCGGCCCTAGAATATCCTGATGTGTTTGGCAAAGCGGGCATTTTTTCGCCCGCCTATTGGATTGCCGAGCCCCTATTCACTCGCACCGCGAGCACGCCCTTTCAGGCGCAACAATCGCTCTTTTTTCTAATGGGCGAAGCCGAAGGCGCTACCATGACGATGGATTTTTCTCGCATGCAGTCAGTGCTGCAAGTCAGCTCAGCCCGCTCTTTGTTTGTTACTGTAGCGCACGCGCAACATCGAGAAGATTTCTGGCGCAGCCAATTTGCACCGGCACTTTTATGGCTGCTGGGGACAGATTAACTGGCGCCACAGCACACGGCTTTGTGACCAGCCAGTCAACTGTTGAAGCCCTCACAACCCCCGCTGACTAGTTGGTCAGTACCAGTTATTTTTCAGCGCGTAATCTGCGCAAGTTTCTGATTCTGTTATAAAAATTTTAAAGCACTGCGCCAGGTTCCACGCGCTCACAGATTTTCAAAGCAGCAACTGGACAGATGTCCGATCCACTTCCACTATCTCTGCTGAAAATTCAATTAAGGTGGTGTACGAAAATTTAGGTAGCGGCAAACCGGTCTGTGTTTTCCGCCAATTTTCTTCCTCAATTATTTTCAGCATTTTTGTCTGTACAACAATAACTAACAGATTAGGAAGCTCTGAAAATGAATCTGATCCCCTCAACGCGAGGCCGTCAGCGCGGCCTTTTTGCATTGGCAATGACGCTCACGGCCAGTTTGCTCACCTCGGGTGCCCACGCAAGCGGCTATAAACACGTTTCTGTGGCACCCGAAGACGCGCAACAACAACAACTTCCCAACGGTAAAGACACCGGCGTGTTCAGCCACTCAGCTCTGCTGCCTGTGAACGCGCCCACGCGCGCACTCGGTAACGGCACTCAAGTGATTACCCAAACTCTCACTATCGATAACACCGAGGCCAGTCCCATCGCGTTTATTGGCCCCGATGCCGAACACTGGCAACTAACGCTTATTGACCCGGACGGGCGTGTGGCCGCCGACGAAGCACAAACTGCGTTGGCAGTGCAGGACATTGCCCTGGGTAACGAATCATTTCGCGGCAAACAATTGCAGCTGGAAAACCACAAGGTGGGCCAGTGGCAGGTGCGCCTGACCCGCGCCCAAAACGCGCCGTCCATGCAGAGCCAGTCTCTTAGCCGTAGCGCAGACGCGCGGGAACCACTGGGATATTTACTGGTGAAGGGCGACCCCAACTACAAAGTGTACAGCTACCGCGATACGCCCATGACCGTGCAAAACAAACAGGTAAACCTGGTGGCTTATCTGGTGGATGCCCGCGCCGATCGCGGCGAGCGCCACACACTGGTGCGCAAGTCGCCGCTGGCCGGCTCCATTTCCCAGGCCAGTGTCACGCTCACAGCGCCCGATAACAGCTCCACCACCCTGCAGCTCAACGACGCCGGTATTAACGGCGACGCGGTGGCGGGCGACGGCCGCTACTCGGCCACGCTGCCCACAGATCAAGTGGGTGTCTATACGCAAACCCTGATGGTACAGGGCACGCGTCCGGACGGTCTTGCGTTTAGCCGCACCACCACCGATCTTTATCCGGTCGTTGCGCGCACTTATCGCTTCGATCGCCAGGCGGCGCAATTGTCGGTGCAGGCCAATGGCGACATCCAGGTCTCTGTGCCGGTAAAAACCCGAGGTGACGCCGAAACGGTGTTTATGTCGGCGGAAATTTGGGGCACAAATGCCCGCGGCGAGCAGGAACTCGCACACTGGGTGGGCGGTCTAGTGGACCCCACTAGTACCGATCGGGGCACACAACTCGCGCTGATTTCCGACAGCCGCTGGCTCACCCAAAAAAATCTGCAGGCGCCCTTTGAGCTGCGCAAGTTACGCCTACAACACAAGGACAACCACACCCCCATTGCCCGAGCCAAGCGCAAGCCGCTCGACCTCAGCAGTGCGGACAACCAGGCCTTGTCGAGTGGTAACCTGCGCTCACCCCAGACACTGCTGGCAACGGCAGATCGCCAAGGCGATATGCGCGTAAAGGTCGTGGGCACCGCTGTGCCACTGGCACCGGCGCGCATCGCCACAGCGGCCGCGGGCAGCACGCTGATGCTGGTGCACGGTTACTGTTCAAGCAGCGCCTGGAGCACCGGCGACTTTGCCAATGCGGTGGAGTTTAAAGATTACAAAGCCAATCGCAGTCACGATGCCTTTGCGCTGAAGATTCGCGATTTTGGCGCCAACTACAGTTCCTTTGGCGTGGTTGCGCACAGCCAGGGTGGAGCCGCTGCACTGCACCTGTACGCCCGCTATGTGAGCGGCCTGGATTACGCCTCCGGTGGCCGGTTGATTCAGTCGGTGGGCACGCCCTACCAGGGCACAGCACTGGCCGGTAATCTGGCGGTGCTCGGGCAGATTTTTGGCGCCGGCTGCGGTAAAAATACCGACCTCACATACAGCGGTGCCGCCAACTGGCTGGCCACGATTCCCAGCTGGGCGCGCAGTGCCGTGGACTACTACACCACCTCGTTCAAAGACCGCTGGTGGGCCTACGACTATTGCCACATCGCCACCGATTTGTTGTTGGATGACCCCGAGGACGGCACCACGGAAAAATGGTCCGGGCAATTGTCCGGCGCGGTTAACAAGGGCCACAAAACTGGCTGGTGCCACACTTCCGGTATGCGCGACCCGGCGCAGACCCGCGACACCAGTCGCAACAGCAGCATGAGCTCGCGCGCGCTTCTATTAGTTCGCGGCCTCGTAGTTCTAACGGGGAAGCACATCAGCCTCGCCCATTCACCGCACGGCACAAAGTTGTGCCGGGTAAAGCTTGCGCGCCCGTATCGGGAAAGCTACTGTGCCAATGTCAAAAACAATAAGGATCTACAATGACCACCACCCCCAAGCCCCCCCTGTGGTTTTGGTTCATCGGTGCGCTGGCGCTGGTGTGGAACCTGGCCGGCCTGGGCGCTTTCGCCCTGCACCTGTCGATAACCCCCGAGATGATTGCGCAGCTGCCGCCCGAGCAGGCCAAGCTATACACCGAGGCGCCCGAGTGGCTGAATGCCGCTTTTGGTATCGCCGTAGTGGGCGGTGTGTTGGCATCGATTATGTTGCTAATGCGCAATATATTCGCCGTGGTGCTCTACAGCCTTTCGCTCTTGGGAATTCTCGCGCAAAACAGCTACAGCTTTTTTATGAGCGACACCTTTGCCGTGCTTGGGCAGGACGCAATGGTCATGCCGGCCGTGGTAATAATGCTCGGTGTGGGATTGCTGGGCTACAGCATCGCATTGAAAAATCGGGGGTTATTGCGCTAGGGCGCGCTTACAGCCAATAATTGCTTGCGATAAAAAGCGCACAAGATTGGCCAATGCACAGCCGGTGCCAGTGTGCAATGCTGCGCAAGTTGGGCCAGCAGGGCATTGGCCAGCGGCTTTTGCAAGGCACTGTGGCGCTCGTTTAATACCGGGTACATGAGCGCACTGACCAAGACTTCGCCGCGTGTCAAAGCGTGGGGTACAGGCATGGCGCCAAGCACCTCTTGTACTTTATTTGCGTTGTGAACGAAGGCCTGTATGCGATCGGCTGCCAGCATTTCAAGGCCATTGCGCGTGCCGGTAACCGCCACAATTTGGTCGTGGGGGACCTGGGCGTGTAATTGTAGATGCACTATCCAAGCGCCGCGTTCATAACCCACTAATCCACCGCGCGCCACCACCGCCTGCAAGTGTTTAGTTGGGCCACCTTCGCCGTTAAACCACACTTCAAAATCGAATTGTGCCAAAGGCACAGGCACCAGAAAGATATTGCTGTGGGGACCTTCCTCCACCAGAGTTTCGGTACGCAGGCAATTGGCGTCGGCGTGCCCGCGGGCCACGTCGCTGATAGCCCGCTGATTGGTGAGGGGCTTAAACGTAAGCTGATAATCCAGGCTTTCGAAGGCAAGCTGATAAAGCTCGATCAACTCCTGGTAAATCGGTGTGTAGTTTTCAAATTGGCAGGTCATGATGAACGGCTTGGCGGTCACCCGAGCACTCGCCGCTAAGAGCACTATTGCCAATAACCCCCAACACGCTTTTTTGACTACAGCTGCCGGCCTTCGGCCAATGTCGTCCACAAGCAACTCCCAAACGGTGACGTTTCATTGTAGCAGCTACTCCTTCGAACACGCCGCCCCTTTCCCAACAACGCCCCACCCACGGCGAGCCCACTGAATTTCCGTCCGCCAGTGCAGCGCCGCACAAAATTTAATTTCGACAGCCACCGACACAGCGCCACAAACCGAATATAATTTGTTTTATTTGCCATAATACTTACTTTTAATAATCGAGAATTTGATAGTGGTAAACTATATTCCAAGCATAAACGAGTCGCCGGGCCACCGCGCAGCGCTGGATCGCACCGACCTGGCCATCCTAAAAACGCTGCAGGCTCAGGGCCGAATCAGCAACGTGGAGCTGGCCGAACAGGTACATCTGTCCCCACCCGCCACCCTAGCCAGGGTGCGCAGGCTGGAACAGGAGGGCTACATCGAAGGTTATACGGCGCTGCTGAGCCGCGAGAAGCTGGGCCACGACAACCTGGCGTTGATCGAGATTGCGCTGGAGCTACACCAGCACAAACGCATTGCCGAGATTTTGTCGCAGCTAGTCGGTATGCCAGAGGTCATGGAGTGCTACCACGTGACCGGCGAGTACGACTATATGCTGAAGGTGTCTGTGGCCAACACCAAAGCATTGGATGGCTTTATTTCCAGCCGGTTGATTCCGCTGCCGGGTATCGCGCGCATTCACACCAGCATTGTTTTAAAGGAGCTGAAGGCAACTACCCAGCTGCAGCTACCAGAACCCTGACCGGGCGCCACCCGCGCCCGCTAACAACGCCGCTGTTACCCACAGCGATAGACAAGAGTAAGGCGCTATGTGGAAGTCCGACCATATCGAAACCAACACCATTCACGGTGGCAAACACAGCCAGGGCGAGTACGGCCCGCTTTCGACGCCCATTTATCAAACGTCCACCTTTGTATTCGACTCCGTCGAACAGGGCGCTGAGCGCTTTGCCGGCGAAGCCCAGGGCCATATCTATTCGCGCCTGGGCAACCCCACTGTGGACGAGCTGGAAGCGCGCATGGCGCTGTTGGAGCACACTGAAGCAGCCGCGGCCTTTGGCTCGGGCATGGGCGCCGTGTCGGCGGCAGTTTTGGGTCTGCTAAAACAGGGCGACCACCTGATCACCTCGCACCGTTTGTACGGCTGCACCTTTGCACTCTTTAATCACCAACTGCCCGCCTTTGGTATTGAGGTGAGCTTTGTGGATTTGAGCGACGCCGATGCAGTGCGCGCGGCGGTCAAGCCCAACACCAAGGTGATCTACGGCGAAACACCCATCAATCCCTGCCTGTCGGTGGTCAATCTGGATGCCATAGCTGCCATCGCCAAAGCCCACAAGTTGGTGAGCATTATCGACAACACATTTATGTCGCCGGTACTGCAGCAACCTGCCAAACACGGCATCGATATAGTGTTGCACTCGGCCACCAAATTCTTAAATGGCCACGGCGATGTAGTGGCGGGGATTTTGTGCGGTCCGAAGGATCTTATCGATCACATTAAAATGACCACCCGCAAAGACATGGGCGCCATCATCAGCCCCCACGATGCCTGGTTAATCATTCGCGGGCTAAAAACCCTGCACTTGCGCGTTGAGCGGCACAACCAAAATGCCCTGGCGCTGGCCAACTACCTGCAGACCCACCCCGCCATCGACAAGGTGGATTACCCCGGCCTGCCCAGCCACCCCGGTCATGCGTTGATCGGCTCGCAAATGCTGGGCGGCGGTGGCGTACTGGCGTTTGTGATGAAGGGCAGTTTTGATCAGGCCGTCGCCTTCATGAACCAGCTGCAAATGTGCAAGCGCGCAGTCAGCCTGGGCGATGCCGAAACCTTAATTCAACACCCGGCTTCGATGACCCACTCCACCTATGAGCCCGAAGAGTTGGCGGCCGCGGGTATTCCGCGCACACTGATTCGCCTGGCTGCGGGTCTGGAGCATGTCGATGACATCATCGCCGATATCGAGCAGGCACTCGCCGTTGCCACAGCGTCAAGTGCAGCGGCCTAAACCGCTGTACTGAACAGTGTTATGTGACTAGCAGCAACGATGTCAGCGCACTCGCTAGGTAATCAATAGCCAACGGCACTTTGCACACACTGCGCGAACAGTCTCCCTGAGCGCGCAGTGTGTAAAGCTTCCAAAGTTTTACAACGTCTCTCTGTAAAAATTACACGCATCGACATGCCATCGCGCGCCTGCCGCACGGAATCACTCCACATTCGCCCGCACATCCAAGCTTTGCCGCGCTGCCGGCAGGCTGGCACAGTTTTCGCTTCTTCCCTTTTGCACGGATGCCAAGTGGCCATCGGCCCTGGCAAAACTCTGTTCCGTTTAAAAGGAGAAAAATTATGGCAACTGCAAAAGCAACCAACAGTATTTCCAGCCAAGAAAAACTCGCACAGGCCTATCACCTCGCCGGCGAAGCGGCGTCGGACATGGTGGGCAATGTGAAGCATCAGGCTAAAGCACAACTCGATGCCAACAAAGAGCGGGCATCTGCCGTGGCCGAGCAGGCGGAATCTGTCATTAAAGAGCGTCCGCTGTTAAGCATTGGCTGCGCCTTTGTGGCTGGCTGGGCTATCTCAAAGCTACTCAAATAACAGTGGCAACCACAGTCGCTGGCCTGACAATTGTTAACTTCGGGAGTCCTGTTTATGTCTGAGACATCACACTCAAAGGCGTCCGGACCGGCTCCTGGCCCGGACGCGCCACAGCGCGCACCGGGCAGCAATTCAGCGCCCGCGAGTGAGCCAACCCGCACCGACGAACAACTGACACAGACACTGGCACATTTGTCGGCCATCGGCGATTTAGCCACAGCCTGGGCGGATAACCTGCAGGCTGTCGCAAGGCTCGAACTAAGACGCAGTGTGAGTGCACTACGCCAGTTAATTTTCTTGCAGCTGTTAATGATTCCCTTAGTGCTGTGTTTGGTACTCAGTGTGTGTCTCGCTTTTGCCGGCGTTGTCTTCACTGAAACCGGCTCACTTTACGGCGGCATCGGCGCATTTCTCGGCGCGCAGCTTGCAATTATTTGGCTGGCGCTTAAGAGTCAGCGCAGCTTGCGCCAATTGATTGGTTTCAAACACACCACACAACAGCTGCGGGAGGCAAAAGATGATCTACTTGCGACGCTTAAATAGTGCCATTCAGCAGCGCGATCAAGCCATGACGCAACAGCGGCAGGCAGCCGCAGTTCTGGTGTATAACCTCAAACGCAGGACCCAGTCGGTCGTGACAAGGCAGCACCTTCTACTGGCCATGGGTCTCGCTCTGGGCTTGGGCGCCACCCTAGAAAGATTGAGCAGCAGTGCACGGGCACGTCGTTGCGCCCAACAGCTAGTACACCTCTGGTCGCTCTCGCTGGCGTTACCCAGGCAATGGACGCACGCATTAAAGCGCTGGCTTTTTCAAGCTTGAGTGCTCTCATCACAGGAAGACAACACCATGAATTCACTCGCGCTGCATAGCAAGGAGCCTCTGCCGGCGGCACAAATAGCACAACCTAGGCATTCGGTTGCCACGCGCTTACTGATTTACCTGGTAGTGCTAGCCAGCATTTACACGCTGTACCTCGGCCAGATTATTCTACTGCCACTGGTGCTGGCAGCATTCATTGCGCTATTTAGCAGCCCTTGGGTGGCGCGCCTGGAGCGCTGGGGATTGCCGCGTATGCTCGGCACCCTACTGGTACTCTCTACCATTATTGGTGCGCTGGTTTTTTCCGCGTTATTGTTCACAGACCCAGCGCAACAGTGGTGGCAAAAATTACCCGACATTCTCGGCAATTTGGCCAACGGGGTGACTGTTGCCGCTGCCGGCGAAGGCGCCTCGGCGCTGAGCGACATTAACAGTGCACTATCCGAGCAGGCCAGCGACGACGAGTTTAGAAAAACCACCATACTGTCGTTACTGCAGACACTGGCATCGGCCACTCCCACGGTACTGACGCAAATTCTGGTCACCCTTTTTCTCGCCTACTTTTTTATGGTATACGGCCAGCACTTGTTACTCAATTTAGTGCAAATACGGGCCACCTTCGCGCACAAACGTCAAACAGTCGAGCTGGTTCACGCCATGCAAGCGGAGCTATCCACCTACGTTTCCACCATTACGTTAATTAACATTGTGCTGGGCCTGGTAGTGGGTTGCGCATTTTACGGCCTGGGTTTAGACGATCCGTTTCTGTGGGGCGCTTTAGCCGGCGCGCTCAACTTCGCGCCTTACCTTGGGCCGCTGCTGTCGGCCATAGCGTTTAGCCTGGTGGCCTACCTACAGTTTCAAACCATCGAGTATGCACTGCTGATCCCCGGCATTTACTTGGGCATCAATTTAGTCGAAAGCCAATTTGTGACGCCCACGTTGTTGGGCAAAACGCTGGATTTAAATCCGCTAGTGGTTTTTTTGTGGCTGGTGTTTTGGGGCTGGCTATGGGGCGGCTTTGGCATGCTGGTCGGCGTGCCGCTGCTGGTGTGTGTCAGCATTTACTTAGAGCGCACGGGACTGGTGGGCGAATGGTATCGTCTGCTCAAGCAGGCGCCAGCATAGCGTGCACATCACGCTAGCTGAGTGCGTTACCGCTGAGGCTCGTTAGCCTACTGACACCTGGGCGTCTACATCCAAATCGGTCTCGGCACAACGCACGCAATTTCTTCCCTCGCGCTTGGCCTGATACAGCGCTAAGTCGGCGCGCTTAAAAAGGCGTTCGGGCAAACCCACTTCAAATTGTTGAAGTCGCTCAGCAGTTACACCGATACTTACCGTGAGTTGGGTTGTCCTACCTAGGTATTCAATGCGATGCGCCGCCACCCGCGCACGGATTCGCTCGGCCACGAGTTGGGCGCCAGTTAACCCGGTGCCAGCCAGAATGACGCTGAATTCCTCACCACCGTAGCGGGCGCACACATCGGTGGCGCGCGGCAACGAATCACTTAAAATCTTGCCTAATTGTCGCAAGCACTCATCGCCAAAATCGTGTCCGAAATTATCGTTGATCGATTTAAAGTGGTCGCAATCCACCACCAGTACCGCCAACTTAACGTGGTCCCGCGACGACAAGTGGCACAGTTCGTCGAGCTTTTCATCGAAATAGCGGCGATTTTTCAAGGACGTCAAGGCATCGGTTCGACTTTGCTGCTCGAGAATCATTTCATTGTCGAGCGAGTGCCAGTATTCGCGATGTTGCTGGTGAGCCAAGTTCAGCATGTAGACCAAA
>NZ_JBTUOC010000003.1:0-60460 GCF_058345725.1 Simiduia sp.
GGTCTTCTCGGTCACTATTGGGGACCTCGGGGGCGGGCAGCCCCTCTGGCAATCGGATTTTTTGCAAAACGGCGTGCAAAAGACTCATAAGTTCATCTCTACAGCTGGGCGGGTCGGACTTCGGCACATTGGCCGGTTATAGGCTTTAGAGCAAAGCCTATGCCAGCTTTTAACGGTGTGTTTTCAAAGGCTTAGCGCTGCTTGTAGGCGCTTCGAGCGGCAGCGGTTTGCCGCTTTGGGGCAGCGAGGCAGCAGCTGTTTCCCGCAGCGCTTAAAATCCGTACAATGGCGCCCCCAAAATCCCGGCAGGCCACTGACCATGCAAGATGTAGCGGAACGCAAAGACAAGTTGGAATTTAACAAGCTGCAAAAGCGACTGAGGCGGCAGGTGGGCTCTGCCGTTGTGGATTTCAACATGATTGAGGCGGGCGACAAAATCATGGTGTGCCTGTCGGGCGGCAAAGACTCCTACGCCATGCTCGACATCTTGATGAGCCTGCAAAAAACCGCCCCTATCCATTTCGAGTTGGTGGCCGTCAACCTGGATCAAAAACAGCCTGGTTTTCCCGAACACGTCTTGCCGGAATACCTGCGCGCTGTGGGCGTGCCTTTCCACATACTTGAAAAAGACACCTACTCGGTGGTTAAAGAAAAAATCCCCGAAGGTAAAACCACCTGCGGCCTTTGCTCGCGCTTGCGGCGCGGTACTTTGTACAGCTTCGCCGAGAAGATTGGCGCCACCAAAATCGCGCTGGGCCACCACCGCGACGACATGGTGGAAACCTTGTTTCTAAATATGTTCTACGGCGCCAAGCTGTCTGCCATGCCGCCTAAGTTGCGGGCCAGCGACGGGCGCAACATCGTGATTAGGCCCTTGGCCTATTGCAAAGAGTCAGACCTGTCGGCATTTGCCGAGGCAAAAGGATTTCCCATTATTCCCTGTAATTTATGTGGCTCTCAGGAGAATCTCCAGCGCCAGAATATTAAGCAGATGCTGAGCGATTGGGAACGCAGCCACCCGGGGCGTATCGAACAAATTTTTGGCGCCATGCAAAATATAGCGCCGTCACAGCTGGCCGATAGGGCGCTCTTTAATTTTACAGATCTCAGTATTGATCGCTCCGGTGAGCGTGCGGCCTATGCCTTTGACGATGCGTCTGTCACCGACTGGAGTGACGGCGAAATGCCTCAGACCAGCGCCAGCCCCACAACAGGGGTGCAGTTTATCGACGCGGTAAATCTGTAGCTCAGCGTTTAACGAGGCGTACGTCAGGCGGCGAGGTGGGCGGGCGAATTAAAGGCGGCTTGCAGCAATTGGGCGTCGGATCGCTGGGGGTTGTTAGCCACTTCGCGCGCAATAATCAACCAGGCAATGGCGGTGGAATAGCGCAGATTGGTAATCAACTCATCATCGGGGCCGCTCAAGAAAGCGCGCTGCGAGGCGAGCCCGCGAACGGTAGAGGCCAAATCCGGTTGGTGAACTAGGTGGGTATCCCAAATATCGCGATGTTGCGCCGAGGTAATACGGTACAGCCCCAGCCCGCTGGCGGGCTCTAGGCACAAGTGGTGGCCAAGATCAGAGGCCAGCGCCGCTTGCATCAACAAATTTTCTGCCCGCGGGCTCGGTTGCTGCAACAGCGCTAGTGTTGGCCTGATGATATGTGCCAGTAATTCTGGTTCGCAAATTCCCATGCTACATCTCCGGCGATTGTGACACGCCTAATTCATGGCTCTACCTGTCAAAGGTGTAGACCTGCTTGTCTGAAAAAGCCAGCGATTAGTCGTTCAGATCTGAAGTTAAATGAACAACTTGCCGGCGAAACCTCAAAATCCCTTTAGCAATGTGCCCAGTCGGTTTTTTTGACGCTTTGGCCTTAATTCGGGCATTTACAGAAAGTTGATCAAATTTTGTGCCAACAGCGCAGGGAAAAGTAGGGCGCTGAAAACCAGTGGATTTCACTGGCGGGGCGCTAAACGTCGGCGCGCATTAAGGGCGTTGGTAACGAACGGGAACCTCTAGCGTCTCCTTTACTTGCTCCATGACCACGTAGCTGGTGCACTCCTGAACGCCGGGCAGGGTCAGCAATGTTTCTCCGTAAAACTGCCGGTAGGCTGCCATGTCTGCCACGCGTGCTTTGATTAAGTAATCAAAATTGCCCGAAACCAAATAGCACTCCTGAATTTCCGGCAGGCTGGCTGCGGCTTTACGAAAGTCGTCAAAAATATCCTGGGAGGATCGCACCAGGCTGATCTGCACGAAGACCACCAGCGCAGCATCCAGAAATTCGGGATTCACCATAGCGGCATAACCTTGAATGACGCCGTCGCGCTCCAGCCGTTTCACCCGTTCCATACAGGGGGTGGCGCTTAAACCCACTTGCCGCGAGAGGTCTGCATAGGAGGTGCGGCCATTTTTCTGGAGTACGCGAATGATGTTTTTGTCGATAGTGCTAAGTTCTTTTGCGCGTTTTTTCATACTTTTTGTGCCCTTAAAGATATGGCCTGATAAGTAACCGATATATTAGATGAAAACACTAAAAATCATAATTTGGCAGTTTTATCCACTGCAAAGTATGAAAAATAGCCAAGGAATCACCTGTGTCGCCTGACTATACTTCGCGTCATCAATAACCACAACGGGCGCCGCACTCCGTCGCCCCGGCGAGAGACAGAGGTGATTTATGCTAATCGGTGTACCTAAAGAGATTAAAAACCACGAATACCGCATCGGTCTGACCCCAGCTGGCGTGAAAGAGCTGGTGATGAATGGCCATCAGGTGATGGTTGAAAACAACGGCGGTGCGGCCATCGGATTTGAAAACGATCAGTACCTGGCAGCCGGTGCCACTATCATCGATACCCCCGAAGAGATCTTTGCCAAGGCAGAGATGATCATCAAAGTTAAAGAACCTCAGCCCAACGAGTGCCGCATGCTCCGCCCGGGCCAACTGCTGTTCACCTACCTGCACTTGGCGCCCGATCCGCAGCAAACCGAACTACTGGTTGCCTCGGGCGCGACGGCCATTGCCTATGAAACCGTTACCGATGCGCGCGGCGGTTTACCGCTGTTGGCGCCAATGTCTGAAGTTGCCGGCCGCATGTCAATTCAAGCCGGTGCTCACCACCTGGAAAAAGCTCAGGGCGGCTTGGGCGCCTTGTTGGGCGGCGTACCCGGTGTAGCCCCCGCCAAGGTCTTGGTTATCGGCGGTGGCGTTGTGGGTACGCAGGCTGCACGCATGGCTGTGGGTATGGGTGCCGACGTGACAATCCTGGATCGCTCGCTGCCACGCCTGCGCCAGCTCGACACGGAATTCGACGGCCGTTTGCGCACTGTCTATTCCACCGCTGACGCCGTAGAGCAGTACGCAATTGAAGCTGATCTGGTCGTGGGTGCCGTACTGATTCCCGGCGCTGCAGCGCCTAAATTGCTGACCCGCGACATCATTAGCCGCATGAAGAAAGGTGCGGTAGTTGTGGACGTGGCCATCGACCAGGGCGGTTGCTTCGAAACCTCAAAAGCCACCACGCACCAAGAGCCGACCTATGTTGTGGACGATGTGGTGCACTACTGCGTGGCCAACATGCCCGGCGGCGTTGCGCGGACCTCCACCATTGCGCTTACCAATGCCACACTGCCTTTTGCTGTCGCGCTGGCGAACAAAGGCGCTAAGCAGGCGCTGCTCGACGATGCACACCTGATGAACGGATTAAACGTGCACGACGGTAAGATCACCTACAAGGCTGTGGCCGATGTGTTGGGCTACGCCTTTGTCGAGCCAAAAACTGCACTGGGTGCCTAGTTATTGAACAATCTGTGAGACCTTAGCGAACAATTTCGCGGCCGCTCTTTAAGGGCGGCTTTTTTTTGCCTCTAACATTGCGCTAGCCTTTGTCAGAGAAGGGCAAGACAGCTACTCTTATAAGCGCTGGATATAATGTCCGGCCTCTTTCAGCCTTGGAAAATAAGAACGCCTATTGTGAATACCCCACTGGCCGACCACTCTTTTAAAGGGATATCCTTTCGCCTAGCCAAAGTGGGGGTTGTGTTGGCGTTCATTCTTGGGCTATCCATGAGCTCCATACAGCTTTACCTCGATCTGAAAGGCAACGAAGAAGCCCTGGAAAACCTGATCAACCGGGTGATTGAGGTAACCACACCACCCGCTGCGCGCGCGGTACACACTCTCGACGACGACCTGTCGCTCGAAGTCGTCAACGGCTTGTTGGCGTACGATTTTATCTACGAAGTGACCATTTCCGATGAATTGGGCAGCGTGCTGGCCTCGGGCAGCGAACCCCGTCCGGAAACCTCCACCCGCTGGTTGACGCGCTTTATCGCCGAGGACAGCCGCAGCTATGTGGCGCGCTTAACCATACCCGGTTACGGTGATTCGGTGGCGGGCACTATTCGATTCACGGTGGACGTGGACGTGGCATTGGCGCCATTTTTTGAGCGCTCTGGCCTGATTTTAGGTGCGGGCATGCTGCGCAATGCCATTCTGGTCATACTGTTGTTTTTTGCCTTTCACATCATGCTCACCCGGCCATTGATTCGTTTGGTGCGGCAAATGAGCAACATAGACCTGGATAAACCCGGAGCTTCTCGCATTGATTACGTGGCCGATCACCGCGATGACGAGTTGGGGCAACTGGTATCTACGACCAACAAATTACTGGATTTAATGGAACTGTCGCTGGCTAAGCGCCGAGCGGTGGAGCTGGCACTGAGGCGCAGCGAAGAGCACATTCGTCAGATTATCGACAATTTGCCGGTGATGGTGGGCGCGCGCAATCGCGACGGCAACTACATATTTGCCAATAAGGCACTGGCCGCTTTTGTGGGGAAAAGTACCGGCGAAATGCAAAATTGCCATGTGAGTGACTTGCTGCCGTTTTATCTCAATGATGTCGCGCGCTTAACGGAGATAGATCGCCACGTCATTGAAGGCGAAGTGGCCAGCGAGGTAATGGAGGAAAACTTCCGCAGTGCCGATGGCAAGCAGGTATTTTTGCAAACACATATCATGCCGATGGATTTCTACGATGAACGGGTTGCCCTGATCGTATCCACCGACATATCCGAGCGCAAGCAGGCCCAGTTTAAAATGGAATTTATGGCCTACCACGACGCGCTAACCAATTTACCCAACCGCGTGCACCTGGTTGAGCGCCTCGAGCACGAATTGCGCCGCGCCCGACGCCACGGCTACCACGGTGCGCTACTGTTTATTGATCTCGACCATTTTAAAACCATTAACGATTCGCTTGGGCACCCGGTGGGTGACGAAGTTTTAATCCAAGTATCTGAGCGGCTGCTAAAGTCTGTGCGCGAAGAGGACTTGGTGGCACGCCTGAGCGGTGATGAATTTGTGGTCGTACTCACCGTGCTCGATCAGGATATTTCATTGGCGGCGCTCAAGGCCGCAGAGGTGGGAGAAAAAATTCGCCAGCGCATTTCAGAACCTTATATTTATGATGAGATGGAGCTGCGTTTGAGCGGCAGCGTTGGTATTGTGGTCTATCCGGAAAATGAAAGCAGCGTGCACGAGTTGATACGCTACGCAGATACCGCCATGTATCAGGTTAAAGAGCGCGGCCGCGATGCCATTGAGTTTTTCAATGCCGATATGGCAGACAAAGTTAGCCAGCAATTGTTGATGGAGGGGGATTTACACCGCGCGTTGGAGCTGGGCCAGTTTGAGCTTTACTACCAACCCAAAATCGACTGCAATACCTTGGCCACAACGGGCGCTGAGGCGCTGCTGCGCTGGAGTCATCCCGAAAAAGGTTTTATTTCGCCGGCCGATTTCATTCCGGTGTTGGAGACGTCGGGGCTGATTGTAGGTGTGGGCGAGTGGGTGCTGGAAGAGGCCTGTAAAAGCCTGGTGGCCTGGCAGGCTGCGGGCTTGTGGCGAGCGGGTATGCGATTGAGTGTAAATATTAGCCCGCGTCAGTTCCGGCGCAAAACTTTTGTACAAGATGTTTTAGGCATTTTATCCAAATACGAATTGCCCGAAGAATCCCTGGATATGGAAATTACCGAGGGCGTTGTCATTCAAAATATTGATGAAACCATTACTACTATGGGTAAGCTGGCCAATGCCGGGGTGAGCTTTTCATTAGATGATTTTGGTACCGGCTACTCTTCAATCAGCTACTTAAAGTCGCTACCGGTTAATACGCTGAAAATCGACCGAAGTTTTGTGCGCGATATTGTCGACGATAAAAATGATCGAGTACTGGTTGAAACGATCGTTACCATGGGCTGTTTACTGGGTATGGATGTGGTAGCCGAGGGGGTTGAAGAAGAACCCCAGTTGGATTTGCTTAAAAAATACGGATGCCATTTTTATCAGGGCTACCTGACTAGTCCGGCCATTCCCTTCGCCAAGTTTGAAAACTGGCTTAAGAAATAATGGGGTAAAGTTTGGCCAGCAGTACAGGCAGGGCCGTTTCGACGCGTAAAATTCTCGGGCCTAGACCAATGGCGTTAAAACCTATCTCCTGCAACTTTTCCACTTCGTAAGGCACGTAGCCGCCCTCCGGACCAATGGCCAGATAGCAGTGCTGATTGAGGCTTATCTCCCTGGGGCAGGGCGGAGCCTGGTAGGGATGGGCTACATAGTTTTGCGTCGTTTTTACACGCTCTGCCAGTTCGTCTTCCACAAACGGTTTGAAACGCTTGGCAATTTCGATGGAAGGCATGTGCGTGTCTTTGGCCTGTTCCAGTCCAAGAATCAATTGTTCGCGGACATTGTCTGGAGCCAAAAAAGGCGACTGCCAAAAGCTTTTTTCAACTCTGGCGCTATTCACCAAAATAATGTGCTTTACCCCCATGGTTGCGGCAGTTTGAAAAATTCTGCGCAACATTTTCGGACGTGGAAGTGAAAGCACAAGTGTTAATGGCAGGGCAGGGGGCGGATTGTCGGTTAGGCAAATTTCCGCCAAGGCTATGCGGTCTGGGGTTACCTCTGTAACAATAGCTGTTCCCATTCGTCCATTGATTTGACCCACACGCAGGCAGTCGCCGGGTGCAACCTGTTGAATGGTGCGCAAGTGTGCCGCGCGACGACCCTGCAGCAAGGCGCGCTCGGGAGTGATAAAGTCCTCGGTGTGGAGCAACAACAGATTCATGGCAGGTCAAGGCAGTAAAATGGCGTCCCCGAGACGATTTGAACGTCCGACCTGCCGCTTAGGAGGCGGCTGCTCTATCCAGCTGAGCTACGGGGACCTGGGCGCCAATTGTAATGAATTTCATCTAGGGTGCAATCGATAAGCACGCCAAACAAGGTATATCCGATGTTAGATACCAAGCATTTACTCACCCCCACAGACTTTCCCTCCATTGTGCGTGGCAAGTTGCATACTCTGCAGGTGAATTTGGGGTATCTCTGCAACCTGAGCTGTACCCATTGTCACGTCAATGCGGGACCTAAGCGGACTGAGCTAATGTCGCGCGAGACAGTGGATTTGATTTTGGCTTTCACTGAGCAGAATGCCATTGGCTGCGTTGATTTGACCGGCGGAGCGCCCGAAATGAATCCGCATTTTCGCTACTTGGTGGCGGCGCTACGTGCGCGCGACGTGCAGGTGATCGATCGGTGCAATCTCACTATATTGCGCGAGCCAGGCTATGAGGATATGGCGCAATTTCTGGCTAACCAGGGTGTCCACATTGTGGCCAGCTTGCCCTGTTACGAGGCCAAAAATGTGGCGCAACAGCGCGGCAAAGGCGTGTACGAGCTATCCATAGAGGCGCTTCAAGCGTTAAATACGCTGGGCTATGGCAAGGGTGGCCCTCTTAAACTCGACCTGGTGTACAACCCTAACGGCGCTTTTTTGCCGCCGCCGCAGGGTGCACTACAGGCCGACTACAAGCGGGCCCTGGGCGACAAATACGGCATTGTGTTCGACGAACTGTTAACCATCACTAATATGCCCATCAGTCGCTTTGGCAGCCAGCTGCAATCAAAGGGCACCTTTGGTGAATACTTGAAGTTGCTTAAAGATAATTTCAGCGCAACAAATTTAGACAACGTGATGTGCAAGGGGTTAATCAGTATTGATTGGCAGGGGCATGTGTACGACTGCGATTTTAATCAAATGCTGGAAATGCCTATGCTGCCGCACGGTCAGCAGCCGGGAGGTCGTGATTCAGCCCACATAGCGTCCGATAGGCCGCTGTTACACCTGCAGGATTTGCTGGCGATGTCGTTAGAGGGCGCGCCCATCGTGGTTGCCGAACACTGTTACGGTTGTACGGCGGGGCAGGGCAGCAGTTGCGGGGGCGCGCTTGGTTAAGCTGAGTATTGTTCTTCCCGTGTATCGCGAGGGCGCCACGCTCATCAATCTGTTAACGCGCCTGCAAACATTGCGTGCACAGGCGGTGGAGATCATTGTAGTGGACGGCCACGGCGCCGATGCCAAGCTGACAGAAGTGCAGGCGCTATGTGATCAATTGCTGGTGACGGAGGCGGGCAGAGCGCACCAAATGAACGCCGGCGCGCGCGTTAGTCGCGGCCGGTGGTTGCTGTTTTTGCACGCCGACAGCCTCTGCTCGCCCGACCTATTTGCGCCCTTTTTGACTGGCGCACCTGGGCAGTGGGGTTTTTTTTCGGTGGCGATTACGCCGCGCAGCCTGCCACTGGATTTGGTGGCCTTGATGATGAACTGGCGCTCTCGATTGACCCGTATTGGCACGGGCGATCAGGGATTGTGGGTGACGCGCGCATTGTTCGAGCAGGTTGAGGGGTTTCCGGTTCAGTGGCTCATGGAGGATATTGCCCTGTGTAGCCTGCTAAAGCGTCGTGCGGCACCTTCGTGGTTGCCCGGCAAATTGCAAACTTCAGCAAGGCGGTGGGAACAACAGGGCTGGCTGCGTACCGTGTTATTCATGTGGTGGTTGCGCGCTCTGTATGCGTTGGGAGTGCACCCTAATCGACTGGCCGCTAGCTATTATCCTCAGCGGACGTTTCATGCTGCTACGATTTGCACCGACAACTCTCGCGGGGCGGCCGGTAAGCCATGAAGGGCTGTGTGATTCAATTTGCGAAGGCGCCGGTGGCAGGCAGGGTCAAAACCCGGTTACAGCCCACCTTAAACATTGAGCAGTCGGCCCAATTGCACCGCCAATTGGTGTTGCACTGTCACGCTCAGCTAGCGTCTTGGTGTGAGCGAGGGAATGCCGCACAGGTGCTCGCGATCACGCCCGAGCCACACCCTTTTTGGCGGGAATTCCCCAATACCCTTTTGTGGTCGCAACCCGAAGGTGATTTGGGGCAGCGTATGCGGGCGGCAGTGACCTGGGGGCTGACCTGGGTCGATTGGGTTATTTTAGTGGGCAGCGATTGTCCAGCGCTGGATGAAGACTATATGCAGCAGGCCGCACAGGCGCTAGCGGCTGGCGCACCGCTGGTAGTTGGCCCAGCCGATGATGGCGGTTATGTGCTTATCGGCATGTCCCGCCTTCAACCCCTGTTTGACGGCGTTGATTGGGGGGGCGATCGGGTGTTGGCACAGACGCTGCGGCACGCATCGGCAGTGGGCGTTTCGCCGATGCTCTTGCCGACCTTACCCGATATCGACCGACCAGAAGATTTGCATCGCTTGGCAAAGTGGTCGCACTTGGCGGGTTGGGCACGATTTGACCAGATATAGGCCGTTACTTTTATGCACACGGTATGTTTTTGGTTACTTTCTGCGCGCGGCGCTCGTTTTGCGCGCACAATGCACTAAATAAAGTCATCTAACTTATTGATTTATAAGAATTACTGGCGTGGGCTAAAAAATCGTCAAGTTGTAACCGAGCCAGTAATTGCGGTGTCTGGCGCTATCTGCTCAAGCATTACCCCCAGAGTTATCCACAGATATTGGGGAAAAACTCTCTGCACCTTGCTCAATCCTGATCGGCTGCTCAGCTTTGTTACCAGCCAATGCGCATGCAATTAACGGTAATTCAAACCATTGAGGGTGAGCACTTCAGAAAATGCCGAAAGCCAGCCCCGTGGCAAGTGTTTGCCCCAATGTGCGTGCCGCTTCCAGGTGCTGAGCAGTGATTTCGCCGCGGCAAATAACGGGCTCTGCTACGGGCAGTAGCGGGTAGCCTTTCGCGATGCGCTGGATTTCCCGCACTGCGCCGGTGCCGTCATTGCCCGCAGAAATAAAGATGCCGTAGGGTTTGTTGAGCGCATAGGGCTCTGCGGGATAATAGGTTCGGTCGAAAAAGTCCTTAAGTGCGCCACTCATATACCCGAAGTTTTCCGGCGTGCCAAACAGTAGGCCATCGGCCCACAGCAAGTCCTCCAGATGTGCATCAAAGGCGCGCACGAGGCGTGTAGAACATTCGCTTTCTGACTGAGCACCACTCAGTACGGCCTGTGCCAGTTGGCCAGTGTTACCCGATTGGGTGTGGTAAACGATCAGTAGTTTTTTAGTGCTCATGGGGTGGGCTTTCGGTGCGCGGGTGAGGGCGTTATAGTTGAGGTTACTCGTGACTATGCGTTGAAACAAGGACGGTTATGCGCATAAATCTCCTGATAGTCTGCTCTGTGCTGGCGAGCTTAGCGCTCTGGCCTAAGTTGCTACCTTTGCCGGTGCTGTTAGTTTGTGTTGCGCTGCTCGCCTGGCTCGCCATAGGGCAGGCAAGGCGACCGCTACCGCTAAGCCACTGGCGCACTCGAACCAGTGCGTTGTTATTGGGGTTGCTGCTCGCCCATTGGCACGGCGAGCGCCACTTGGTAAACCTCATCTCCAGCGACTGCGCGGGGCAGAATCTGGCGCTCGAAGGTTCGATCATCGACCTACCTCACACACGAGAATCCCCCAGAGGCGTGGTTACGGGCCTTGCGTTCTACATTGAGGCCGCCTCGCTTCGCAGCGCGACAAATAACCGATGTCATCCAGCTGATCTGATCGGACGCCGCGTGCGCTTGACCTGGTATGGGGCGCCCTCCGTTGCGGCCGGCGAACGCTGGCACTTGATTGCAAAACTTCGGCGTCCCCGCGGGCTCGTCAATCCACAGGGTGCCGATTATCAGCTGCGGCTAATGCGCCAGGGTTGGTCTGCCACTGGCAGTGTTCAGTCGGGACAGCGCCTGTTGGGTGCGCCGGTAAGTTTTGATCGCCTGCGCGATCAGTGGCGTACTTTTGTGAGGGCTCAGCTCTCCGACCCAGACCAAATCGCCATGTTGACGGCTTTATCAGTGGGTGAGCGACGCGGAATTTCTGATGCAGTGCAGCAGCTATTGCGGGTCACCGGCACGGCACATTTATTGGCCATTTCCGGTCTGCACGTGGGCATGTTGGCGCTTGCGGGGTTTTTACTGGGGCGTGTATTTCTCAGTGTGGGCGTGTTAGTCATTCCCCCAACTTGGCGGCCCTACGTCAGTGGCCGGGGATTGGCTGTGTGCCTGTCGTTACTTTGCGCGGCCAGTTACGCTGCCCTAAGCGGATTTGCGCTGTCTACCCAGCGCGCGCTGTTGATGGTGGTGTTGTTGCACTTGGCACGCTGTTTATGGTGGCGCTGGAGCCTCTGGGATGTGTGGCTCATGAGCTTGGTGGCTGTCTTGGTGGTCGATCCGCTGCACGCAACTGATCCGGGGTTTTATCTGACGTTTGGTGCGGTTGCCGTCTTGCTGCTGGCCCTCGGTGGGCGCCGTTACCTGGGGGCTCGGTGGCAGCGTCGATTGCGCCAGACGTGGATGCCTCAATGGTGGGTATTTGTGGGTTTGCTGCCGCTCAGTGTGGTGTTGTTCGGCGGCGTTAGTTTGGTGTCGGTGCTGGCCAATAGCCTGGCAATCCCCTGGGTTACGCTCACCATCGTGCCGCCCTTACTGCTTGCGTTTGCATTGGTGTCGGTAGCGCCTGTGCTGGCCGCTGGTCTAGTAAAGTTGGCGGCGCAGAGCACGGAATTACTGTTGCGCGGGTTGGCGAGCCTCAGTGGCAGCGGTGCAGATCAGGGGTGGTGGACAGTGGCGGCGACGCCGTTTCAGGGGGTGTTATTGGTCGGCGCCTGTTTGCTGCTGTTGTTGCCTGCGTCCATAAAACTGCGCGTCATTGGCCTGGGAAGTATTGGCGCGATGGCGCTGCTGTACGGACTCATGCTAAGTCACAGTTACCCGCCGGCGCGGCAAATCACACTGTTTGACGTGGGGCAGGGCTTGGCGCTGTTGGTGGAGGTAGACGGCAAGCGGCTGCTTTACGATACCGGGCCGCCATTGAGTCAGCGTTTGGCCGCCGCCGATACAGCGATACTGCCGTATTTGAAAGCCGAAGGCGTCAATCGGTTGGAGGTGCTGGTGATCAGCCACAACGATGCAGATCACGCCGGCGGTTTGGGCGCGCTGTTAAACACGGTGGTCGTGGAGGAAGTCTACGCCGGCGAGGCCCCGGCGCTGCGCGCACGCCTACATGGGGCCGCCGCTAGCGGGGCCAATGCAGTGGCAACAGCCGCTGATCGCATCCGCAATTGCCATTCCCGGACGCGCCCCCGCCTCTTGGCGCGGGGGGTGGCCTTTTACTTTTTGCCGGCGGGCGCGGCGTTAGCGGGTAACAACGCATCCTGTGTGATGGTGCTGGATTTTCCCGACTTGCGGCTGGTGGTGCCGGGCGATATAGATCTCGCCCGCGAATTGGCGCTGGTACCTGCGCTTCGTCAGCTTGCTAGCAATGCCAGGCACACGCTTTTGGTCGCTCCTCATCACGGCAGCCAGTCTTCGTCCAGCTACGGTTTATTGGGGGCTTTAAATTGGCCGGTCGTATGGGTCAGTGCGGGCTATGGCAGCCGCTATGGTCATCCTCACCCAGCGGTGCTGAACAAGTACCGGAATCTGGGCTTGGCGGTGCAAAATACGGCACGCGCCGGTGCCATACAGCTTTATTGGAAGCCGGGCCAGCCGGTACAGGTTCGCACCTGGCGCAATTATGGGAAGCGCTTCTGGTTTGAGCGCTAAACAGCCCCAAAGCCTTGTGGTAGAGTGTCGACCAATTTGAGCGCGCGTCGCACTTTTGTATCAATCATTAATCTCTGTATGGGTATAGAGCTTAGGAGCGTGAAGTGATAGAGATTTTCCTTTCCGGTGGCTGGCTGATGTGGCCAATTCTCTTTTGTTCTATGGCGGTTGTGGGCATTAGCCTTGAACGTTTCTGGACCTTGGACGCTAAGAAAATCGCGCCGCGCCATTTATTGGCACAGGTTTGGGGTTGGATAAAAAACAACCAGCTCGATGCCCCAAAAATCAAAGAGCTGAAACAGTCTTCCGAACTGGGAAAAATTTTGGCCGCAGGCCTTAGCAACTCGCGCCACGGCCGCGACATTATGCGCGACACCATTCAAGAGGCCGCCGGTGAAGTGGTGCACAATTTAGAGCAGTATTTGGGCGCGCTAGGAACCATAGCGGCGGTGGCGCCACTGTTAGGTTTGCTGGGTACCGTGCTCGGGATGATCGATGTATTTACCACTATTACCCTGCAGGGCACCGGCAATGCTGGCGCGCTGGCGGGTGGAATTTCGCAGGCGCTGATTACCACTGCCGCGGGCTTATGCGTAGCCATTCCCGCCATGATTGCGCACCGCTATTTTATTCGAAAGGTGGATTCACTGGTGGTTATCATGGAGCAAGAGTCCATCAAATTAGTGGATGCGTTGCACAGCGATCGCCGCGTTGAAGGCAAGGGACATTAAATGAGCAGCGCTGTTCAATTCCGTCGCTCTAAGCGGGAAGAGGATTCGGTCAATTTAACACCGTTGATTGACGTGGTTTTTTTGCTGCTGATTTTTTTCATGGTATCGACCACTTTCACCAAAGAAACGCACTTATCGATCGATCTGCCCGAGGCGAAAGGGGAGTCGGCTGAATCTTTGCCCGAGCAAATTGAAATTCTTATTCACTCCGATGGCAGCTACGCGATTAACGGTGTGACCTTAGTGGATAAAAAATTGCCCACGCTATTGCGCGCACTGCAGAGCGCCGGTGAAGGTAAAACCGATACGCCTTTAATTATCACCGCCGATGCGGCAACACCGCACCAGGCAGTGGTTACCGCCATGGATGCCGCAGGTCAACTCGGTTTTGTACACCTGAGCCTGACCACCAGGCGCCCAGAAAGCCCCGCTGAGTAATTGTCGTGCAGGCTTTTCTGCAGCGGGCCTGGTACCAGGGGGATAAGCGGTGGTGGCTATTGCTACCGCTACTTTGGCCGCTCAGTTTAATGGTGGCAGGGCTCGCTAGGTTGCGTCGCTGGAGGCTTCAGGCTGCGCAACGCCAGGCGGCAGGTGCTGCAGGCCCAAAAATTCCGCTAGTAGTTGTAGGCAATATCTCCCTGGGCGGTACGGGCAAGACCCCGTTGATCATTGCCTTGGTAGACGCCCTGCAGGCGGCTGGCTGGCGCGTTGGCATTATCAGCCGGGGCTATGGTGGTAATGCCCGCCAATTTCCACTTCCGGTCTCAGGGGACACAGCCGCTGAGGTCTGTGGCGATGAACCTAAATTACTCGCGCAGCGTACCCAGGTGCCGCTTGTGGTTGATCCAGATCGAGTGCGTGCAAAAAATTACCTGCTTGCGCAGTACGACTGCAACTTAGTGCTGAGCGACGATGGCCTGCAGCATTACCGTTTGCCGCGCGATCTTGAAATAATTGTGATTGATGGCGCGCGCGGATTGGGCAACGGTTTGCGCTTTCCGGCTGGTCCCCTGCGCGAATCGGCCGACCGATTGGCAGAGGCGGATTTTTGCGTCGTAAATTGCGCCGGCCCGCTGCACTCGAGCTTGACGCAGGGCGCGGTACAAGAAATCTGCGCACAAGCTGCCAATATGATCTTGGCGCCGGTGGCATTGGTGAACCTGGCAACGGGCGAAGAGCGGCGCGATTTCTCGCTATTGCAAGCGGAACAATGGCAGGCGGTGTGCGGTATCGGTAATCCGTCGCGATTTTTTTTCACTTTGGATCAATTGCATTGCCAGTATTTGCCTCACAGCTTTCCCGATCACCACGCCTTTGTGCCATCGGACTTTGCGGCCTGGGGTGATGCACCGGTGCTGATGACCGAAAAAGATGCCGTAAAATGTAAAGCCTTTGCGCGGCCGAACTGGTGGTATGTGCGGGTGGCGCCACAATTATCCGCTGGTTTTACGGATCAATTGTTAGCGCGTTTGCAGCCATATTCTGCCGGTACTTAAACAATTTTTGGCGCCCAGTAGGCTGGGCGTCGTCGATAGATATTGGATAGATTGATCGCGGATTTTCCGCGCCAGGACACACTATGAGCTTTACTGTCATTATTCCCGCGCGTTACGCCTCCACCCGCCTGCCCGGTAAACCTCTGGCGGATATCGCCGGGCAATCCATGATCAAGCGCGTTGTGGGGCAGGCGCGCCTATGTGGTGCCGCTCAAGTGGTTGTAGCCACCGACGATGCCAGAATACAGCAGCACCTAGCCGATTTTGGCGTGCAGGTGTGCATGACCCGGGCCGATCATGTGTCGGGTACCGACCGCCTGCAAGAGGTCGCGCAACAATTGGCCCTGGCCGATGATGCCATCGTGGTGAATGTTCAGGGCGATGAGCCGCTGATTCCGCCGGCCGTTATCGACCAGGTGGCGGCCAATCTGGCCGCCAACACGCAAGCCTCCGTGGCCACCTTGTGCGAGCCAATCCACCAAGCCAAAGACTTGTTTAATCCCAATGTCGTAAAGGTCGTGGCAGACCACGCGGGGTTGGCGCTGTATTTTAGTCGCGCGCCCATGCCGTGGGCGCGCGATGCCTTTGCCGGTGTAGAGGTCGCCTACGCCGGGGCGCTACCGGCTGGGGCTGCCTTTGCCAGGCATGTGGGAATCTACGCCTACCGCGTGGGGCTATTAAACCAATTTGTTGGGTGGCCCCAGGCGCCGCTAGAGCAGTTGGAGTCGCTAGAACAGTTGCGCGTGCTTCACTATGGTCACCGCATCCATGTGGCCGAGGCCTGTGAATCAGTACCTGGTGGCGTGGATACGCCAGAGGATTTGGCCCGGCTGTCGGCCCTGCTAGGAGGTTGAAATGAAAGTGCGCGTGTTGATGGTGTGTCTGGGCAATATTTGTCGTTCGCCCACGGCCGAAGGTGCCTTGCGCGCAGCGCTTGCAGAGCAGCAATTGGATCACTGTGTCGAAGTGGACTCGGCTGGCACAGCGGCGTGGCACGTCGGCAAGGCGCCGGATGCCCGCAGCCTGGCGCACGCCCGCGCGCGCGGTTTAGAGTTGTCGCACCTGCGCGCTCGACAGGTTAATGTCGCTGACTTTGAACACTTTGATTACCTGCTTGCCATGGACAAGCAAAATTTGGCAGACCTGCAAGCGCTGAAGCCTGCGGGCAGCAAGGCCAAGCTGGCGCTGTTGCTGAGTTTTGCCAACGCCGCACAGAGTCTGGAAGTACCGGACCCCTATTACGGTGGTGCAGAGGGGTTCGACGCCGTGCTAGATCTGGTCACCGACGCCGCGCAGGGATTTATTCAGCACCTTAAACAACACGAATTGCGGCTGCATACTCTGTGAAAATTCTCCAAAACGTCGACCTTCAAAGCCGCTGCACCATGGCTACGCCAGCCTTGGCGGAACATTTTGCCGAGGTGACCGATTCCGAGCAGGTACCGGCGTTGCTGGCCCATGCGCGGGAACGGGGCTGGCCTTTGTACGTGTTGGGCGGCGGCAGTAATACCGTATTGCGGGGCAATCTGCCCGGCCTAGTACTGCAGGTGGCAATGAAAGGTATTCACGCAAGGCCGGTATTTGCAGGTGTCCAGGTAACTGCCGCTGCGGGTGAGTCCTGGCAGTCGCTGGTGGATTATTGTGTGGCCGCAGGTTATTGGGGGGTTGAAAACCTGAACCTCATTCCCGGCACGGTAGGTGCGGCGCCCATCCAGAATATTGGCGCCTATGGCGTCGAGCTGGCAGACAGGTTTGTGTCGCTTTCGGCCCTGCGCGTGCGCGATGGCACCCTGTGTCAGTTTAATCGCGATGACTGCCAGTTTGCCTACCGGCAGAGCCGCTTTAAAAACACCGACGAAAGCTACCTGATTACCGAGGTGACGTTGCAGTTAAGCGTGGCACCCCAGCCGGTGCTTAGCTACCCCGGCTTGCGCGATGCTTTGTCGTTGTCGGACGGTGCAGATCCTCGCGACACCTTGACGCCAGCCAGTGTGGCACAGGCCGTGGCCGCGCTCAGACGGGCTAAGTTGCCAGATCCCGCACATGTGCCTAATAGCGGCAGTTTCTTTCACAACCCTGTCATTGAAGCCGAGCAAGCCGATCGATTGCAGGCGGAACATCCTGCGCTGATTCGATACCCCCTGGCCGATGGCCGGGTTAAGTTGGCCGCCGGCTGGTTAATTGAACAGGCGGGATTTAAAGGTGTCGCGCGCCAAGGCGTGGGCGTGCACAGTGGGCAGGCGTTGGTATTGGTGAATCCGGGCCGTAAACCCGGTGCCGAGGTCCTGGCGCTGGCCCAGGAGGTTGCCGAAGGAGTGTTTCAGAAATTTGGCGTCAGGCTTACCATTGAACCACAAATCCTGCCCTGAACAGCGCGCACTGCTGGGGGGCACTTTGCAGTATTGGCCCAGCTATCTCGCACAAGATCAGGCCGCGAGCCTATTCATCGAACTGCGCGACCGATTGCCCTGGGAGCAGCCCCGTATTCGCGTGTACGGCAAGTGGCATTTGGTGCCACGGCTGAGCCTTTGGATGGGCGATCCGTCGGCCAGCTATCGCTATTCGGGGCAGGTGTTTATGCCGCATCCCTGGCTGCCTGCACTCTGGTCTCTGTGCGACGGCCTCAATGCGCAGCTAGCGGCAGGCTTCAACAGCGTATTACTAAATTATTACCGCAGTGGTACGGATGTCATGGGTTTTCACGCCGACAACGAGCCCGAGCTGGGGCCAGATCCGACCATTGCCTGCATCAGCTTAGGTGCCGCGCGCGAATTGCGGTTTCGCCACCTCGCGCGCCAGGCGCCCAGCTTTAACCAGTTATTGCACAGTGGTTCGCTCCTGGTCATGGGGCCGGGCGTGCAGCGACAGTGGTTGCACGGGCTGCCAAAGCGGGCCAACACCGGGCCGAGAATCAGTCTGACCTTTCGTCGGGTTGTAACATCCATCGATCATATTGGCGGTTCAGCGTAAGTGAACCACTTCACATTGACTGGTCAATTTTGGGCGTCAGTGGTACATTATTCTGTCTGGTAAGCGGGAAAGCCCTTAAAATTGTGTAACGGCGAGTGTGTTACGGAAGTAAGCGGCGAGTCAGTAGGGATAAGAAAAACAGGCACACGTCAGGTGTGCGAGTCTTTGGGGACTAACTCTTGATCAAAATACTGGTAGTCGATGACCATGATTTGGTGCGCACCGGGATTGTACGCATGTTGTCTGATGTTGAAGGCATTCAGGTGGTGGGCGAAGCCGAAAGTGGCGAAGCTGCCATCACGCTCACAAAAGCACTGTCGCCGCACGTTATTTTGATGGATGTGAAAATGCCAGGCATGGGTGGTCTAGAGGCCACTAAAAAGCTGCTCCACTGGCATCCCGAGGTGCGCATTGTGGCTGTGACGGCCTGCGATGACGACTTGTACCCGCAGCGCTTGCTGCAGGCCGGCGCTGCCGGATATATCACCAAAGGTGCAGACCTAAAAGAAATGATTGAAGCGGTGCACACAGTGACCCGCGGCGAAATTTACATGAGCAATAATATTGCCCGTCAGCTCGCCATGAAAAATTTTGGTGGTCGCAAAGGCGAGCAGTCGCCCTTTGAACTACTTTCCGAGCGCGAGCTGCAAACGGCTTTGATGATTGCAAACGGCCAAAAGCCAACCGACATCGCCGTAACCTTTAATGTCAGCCCGAAAACGGTGAATACCTATCGCTATCGGATATTTGAGAAGTTGAACATCAGCAGCGATGTCGAGTTAACCTTAATGGCGGTGAAACACCACGTTCTGGACCCTGAGTCGGTTTTGTAAACGCGGATTTTTATGCAACGCCCGGGCAGGTTCCCGGGCGTTTTAGTTTTTGAATCCTATATGCTGGAAAATGCACCTGTTGTGAATACCGAAAATCCAACGCCAGAGGTCGCCACCAACACACCTGCCAATCCGCAACAAGCTGCACTTGCGGATACGCCCAATGGCGAATCTTTTGACGCAAAAACCTTCGTAAAAACACTGCCAAAAACGCCCGGCGTCTATCAGATGTACGATGGGGCAGGGCACATTCTCTATGTTGGCAAGGCAAAAAATCTGAAAAGCCGTGTGGCGAGTTATTTTCGCGCACAGGGCTTGTCGCCAAAAACCGAAGCGCTGGTGGCCCGCATTGGTTCTATGCAAGTGACGTTAACAGAGACGGAAGTCGAGGCGCTGCTGCTGGAGCAAAGCCTGATCAAGGCCCAGCGGCCGCCGTATAATATCTTGTTGCGCGACGATAAGTCCTACCCCTATATTTTTATTTCCAGCAAAGACACCTACCCGCGCCTGGGTATTCACCGCGGCGCCAAACGCAAGCGGGGCGACTACTTTGGTCCATTTCCCGGTGCCAGCGCCGTGCACGACAGCATTAATTTTCTACAGAAGGCGTTTAAGCTCCGAACCTGCGAGGACTCGGTATTCTCTAACCGCTCGCGCCCCTGTTTGCAGCACCAGATTGAGCGCTGTTCTGCGCCCTGTGTCGAACTGATATCGCCTGAAGACTACCGTGCAGATTTGGCCCACGCCGAGCAATTTCTGCGCGGGAAAAGTAATGAAGTAATTACGGCATTGGCGGATCAGATGGAGCAGGCCTCGCTGGCGCTGAACTTTGAGCGCGCGGCCCAGTTGCGCGACCAGATTGCCGCCTTGCGCAGTGTGCAAACGGAATCCTCTGTTGACAATCAATCGGGCGACGTGGATGTGATTGGCCTGGCAGCCGAAGCCGAACGCGTTTGCGTGCATTCTCTCTTTGTACGGCAGGGGCGAATCCAGGGCAGTAAAAGTTATTACCTGAAGTACCACCTGGGCGAATCCGAAAGCGACTTGCTCATGTCTTTTTTGTCCCAGTGGTATTTGGCGGGCGGCGACCGGGACTTCCCGCGGGAAATTATTGTCCCTCAGGCACTGACCGGCGCAGAGCTGCTGACCGACGCCATAGGTAAGGCGGCTGGTCGCAAAATTACTATCACGTGGCAAGTGCGCGCCTATCGTCAAAATTGGCAAAATTTAGCCCAATCGGCGGCGCGTCAGAATCTGGCCTCGGATATGGCGGCAAAATCCAGCATGGTGCAGCGCTATGAGGCATTGCAGCAGGTGCTGGGGTTGGAGTCACTGCCCGAGCGACTGGAGTGCTTTGATATCAGCCACAGCAGCGGTGAAAAAACCGTGGCCTCGTGTGTGGTGTTTAACCAGGAGGGGCCGCTGAAATCCGATTACCGGCGTTTCAATATCGAAGGCCACACACCCGGTGACGACTACGCCGCCATGGCCCAGGCACTCAGCCGGCGCTACACACGCGTGCAGAACGAGGGCGCTAAACTACCCGAACTGCTCATTGTGGACGGCGGCAAAGGGCAGCTGAGCATTGCACGCACCATCATGGCGGAGCTGGGCTTGTCGGATGTGCGCCTGTTGGGTGTGGCTAAGGGCACCACCCGAAAAGCGGGCTTTGAGACCTTGATAGATGGCCAGCGTGAGTTCACGCTCGATGGCCAACACAGTGCCTTGCACCTTATTCAAGCAATCCGCGACGAGGCCCATCGCTTTGCCATCACCGGCCACAAGCAGCGCCGCGATAAGGCCCGCAAAGTCTCTAAACTGGAAGAAATTCCAGGGGTGGGCCCACGGCGGCGGCGCGAGCTGTTGCGGCACTTTGGTGGCTTTCAGGAAATTGCCCGCGCCTCGGCGGCAGATCTTGCACGGGTGCCCGGAATCAGTAAAAAACTGGCCGACGATATTTACACTGCCCTGCATTGAGGGTACCTTGCCCGATTGATTTTCACTGGAAGTATCAGCCGCACCTTATGACATTGGCCAATCAGCTCACGCTTGCTCGTATCGCACTCATCCCACTATTTGTTGTGGTGTTCTATTTGCCCTATAAATGGAGTTACCCTGCGGCCGCGATCATCTTTTCACTGGCGGCAATCACCGATTGGTTAGACGGCTACATCGCCCGTCGTTACCAGCAAGCCACAGAGTTCGGCGCCTTTCTCGACCCAGTTGCCGACAAGCTCATGGTGGCGGTGGCGCTGGTATTACTTGTTGGCGTGCATGAGAGCCCGTTGCTGGCCATTGCGTCGGCCGTGATCATCGGCCGTGAAATCGTCATTTCTGCGCTGCGCGAGTGGATGGCCGAGCTGGGTAAGCGCTCCAGCGTGGCGGTGTCATTTCTGGGCAAGATAAAAACCGCCGCCCAAATGGTGGCGCTGATCATCCTGCTGGCCTTTGAGCCAGAAAGCCACCCTCAGGCACAGCTGGCAGGTTACTTTTTGATCTACCTGGCGGCAGGCCTTACGCTTTGGTCGATGTTTATCTACCTTAAAGCCGCCTGGCCACTGATGAATATGAGCCGCAAGGCGTAATTGCTTGACACCACCAGCCTGCGCAATAGAATAGCGCGCTCCCAAGGCCAAGCGGCGGCGGGTAGGGTGCTAGGTAGTAATTAATCAGTTTTAATTAACCTAAGTATCAGAAAATATTGCATTTTTTATGAATGCTCGGCTACAATGCCGGCCCTTGGCGCGATAGCAAAGCGGTTATGCCACGGATTGCAAATCCGTTGAGCCCGGTTCGACTCCGGGTCGCGCCTCCATTTTTCGCTTCAATCAACCCTGGTTGCAGCCCCCGCAGGCAAGCACTTGCCCGCCCACTGCCCGAGTGGTGAAATTGGTATACACAGGAGACTTAAAATCTCCCGACCTCACGGTCGTGCCGGTTCAAGTCCGGCCTCGGGCACCATTTATACTTCGCAAACACTTCCGCAGTTAAACCTCAATCAGTGCACTGTTGTCCCCGGGGACTTGAACCGGTGAGGTTCATTAAATGCGACCAGCATTTAGAACAAGGAGCGCCAGCGACGCGGCCCGCAGGGCGCTAATAGCCCTTAGGTTATTAGCGTTAACCCGGCCTCGGGCACCACTTACTAGGCAGCAGTTTCGAGCTAATCGCTGCTCTTAGACATCAGTCCCCAACCGCCTGACTGCCTCAATCCCCAAGAAACTGGCGGTGCCGCTACCGCTGGCGTGACAATTTTCCTGAACCAGTATATAAACCTTTCTGGCTAGTTTAGGCAGTGATACGACGTTGGCAGCAAATCGAGAAGCTGCCTAGTGGACGTGAATTTCGATAGACACACCGTAGGAATACAGCGATGAAAGGGATGTGGCGTTGGTTGACCGGCTGTTTGAGGTTTTTACTATTCGGCAAATCTACTGGCTATTCTTTATCCAAGAATGTCACATTCATTAGAATTGTTGTTGCTGGAGTGTCTTTATCTGCCGCGTCCTTTTTGGCCATCCTGGTCTCGCATGGCAATTACAATGTCTGCTTTGAGTCTGAGTGCTTTAATGAATTTCGAGAGCGTTTTTCATTTTCGTTCTGGGTCGCAGCGTCCTTCTCTGCGATAGCAGTAATCTGGATAGCTGTTGTAAAAAGCTCGCAGGCAGATGCCGCCTTGACTTCAAGTAATTTTTACGCCCACCGAAAGTTCTTTGACGAAGTGTTGCGTGAAGAGCTGAAGGAGAATAATCTCGAAGTTAAAAGCGTAGACTTCTTATATCAAATATGTTTTCCGAACAATAGCGTCAATTATGTGGTTTATGAGGCGGAGTCTAGTCGTAGAGGTTCGAATGACTTTACTCATGTACTTAATCGGCTCCGCGAATTAAACCAATTGATATCCGAACAAAGATTTTTTAGTAGGCCAGCTAATCGAGGTTCAGAGGCTGAAAGCTTTAAGTCGACCAGCCCGATTGAAGATATTAGTAGGCGTACGCGGAGCCTTAGTCACTTTCTTGGTTTGGTGGAATATGAGGAAGAATGCGTCATAGACCTTGATAAGCCGCAGGCAGCCAGCGTTAAAATTCGGGAGTTGGCTCAAAATATTCATAACGTAGGTTTGCTCGCATCTATATTGCTATTTAGGTACCAGGTACAGAATGAACTGAGCCAGATAGATTTCGATTACATCGTAGCGAGAGTGGAAACCATTAAAGCTCAATTAGAGGATATACAGTACTATTCTGCGCAATGAGTGGCGGCGCAACGTGTACCTGCCTTGTTTCTACATTACTGAATAACGCCGTATGGATCCCCTATAGGCTTACACACAGAGAATAAACTGGATATCCATAACAAAAAGTCAATCGGTAAGTTTTCCATAATCTTGTTTCGAAAAGAGTTTAAATCTTGGTTATGTCTATCAATAAGATTTTAAGCGTCAAAAAACAATACTTGAGGCATTGGTGTGTCCTGCCGGTGGCAGTTAAAGAAATTAACAGCGGATGAGCGGTTTAACTCAGCAGTCGGCAGCTGTCCAGGCCTGATGTACGTTGATAACCCAGTTTTTCACAGGTTTGCTTGACTTTGTACACCCCGCCCGCAAAACCTTTGAACCGGCTTTCAAATTGCGTGGTGCTGTAGAGCCAGTGCTTTGGGTCTATAGCGAGTCGCTCCAGAATAGGGGGCAATTCCACCGAGATGGCCCCGCGTTTATTGGTGCGCACCTGTTTTTCCGTCTAATCCAGTAGCTCTAGATAATCCACTAAGTAGTTGCTGGGACATCCACGCCAAGCAACTGCTGGGTTGTACGGCAGTACTTTATGTGCGGTCAAAATTGATTTTTCTCGCCGATATACTTGTCTCCCTATTAAAATCTGCTCGCAATAAGCCTGATGCTTAATAGTTGAGGTTTGCGTGCGTTATGCGGTGATTGCAATCCTTTTATTCAGGACACCTATACCAATCGTTGTAGATAAATGGAGTGTAGTTCTATGGAGTTGGAGAAGGACGTCCCCTACGCATTGCAGACGTCCCTAGATAGGGCGATGAATGGGTACAAGAAACGTTTAGCAGGGAATCAAAAGTTAAAAGAAGATCCTGAGCGCTAGCGAAAATTTGTACAGCAAGAACGAGGGTGCTTGCAAAAGGTCTCACTTGGAGTAATTTTGAGATGCCAAATCTGGAGGCGTCAACGGAAACATAAGACCGTGTTCACTTTATGCGATCAGCTTCTGGTGCAGCATAAGCTTGCACCTGCAGGGCAGTGAAGTTGTCTCGACACGCTGATTGCTTATCTGTAGCTGGGAATATCTGTAAAGCAGGGTCATGCCTTATTTGCAGGCGATGGAAGCCTGGTCAGTGTTCAGTCTTAGGGTTGGCACATTGTTGGATGGATTTTTCTAAGCTTATTCTGTGGCGGCGTTTGAATTGTAATATTTCGAACTGGCGACTACGGCTTACCTAGCCTTACAAGGAGGGTGTGTCGTAAAGTGGTGTGAAAAACGGGTAGGGCAGATTGCGCTATTTACTGCGAAGCACGCGCGAGCGCTCGATGCGCTCGCGCTTACAGACGTTAGTCGAGCAGGGATTTATTGAAAATAGAAAACTCGTCTTTACGCTTATCGCGGGTGTCGTAAAGCACCACAAAGGTGTGGCCGTTTTCTTCTTCGGGCACTGTGACAGAGAAGGTGCGCGAGCGCACTTTGATTTTGTGCCTGCCTTCGGCCAGGGTAATTTCCGCGTAGTACTGGTGGTTGCCCAAAAACTCAAATTCAATGAGCTCTCCCCGATTAACGCGCAGGCTTAGGTTGTCGTATTTGCGCCAGCCTTCTTTGTCCGCTCCTTTGATGCGAGCGTTTAACTCATCCATTTTCATTTGAGCGTGGCGTTGGCGCGGTGTTGGCTCGGGTTCTGCGTCGGGTTCCGGCGTAGTGTTTGCGGGCTGCGGGCTAGCAACTGCAATAACAGGCTGTGTGGCTGCTTGGGCCAATTGGGGTTCGGCCATTTGCGAAACAGGCTGGGGCGCAACTTGCACTGCTGCGGCTGCGGGCGCTTTTTTGGCGGCAATGGCCGCAGCTTGCGCTTGTTGCTGCTTTTGGATGATCAATGCGGTAAGGGCCGCAATGTCTGATTCAACGGTTTGCTTTTCGACCAATAGCGCGCTGTATTTTTCGCGCGCGCTGTTCAAACGGCTTTGACGGCTTTCCAGTGCGTTGTTGGCAAGGTCAACTTTTTTGGCGGCTAGGGCCTGTTGGGTCGCAGATTCTGGGCTGTTGCTCTGGCGGGCTGTCTCCAGCTCGCGCGTGGCCTCGGCAAGGTCTTGCAATGCTTCTTGCAGCTTTTCCTCGGCATCTGTTTGGCGCTGGCTGTAGCTGTGAATTCGACTGTCCAACGTCGAAAGGGCGGACTCCTTTTTGGCTAGGGAGGATTGCAGGCTGCTAACAGATTGAGCGCTGGCCAGGGGCGATAGGCTAAACGCCAGAAGGGTCATAGCCATCGCCAGTGTTGAGCGTAGGGTTGGCAACATCTTGTACATCTCCGCTGCGTGAATTTCGGTTGGGCGCGGATTCTACATCAATGGCGTGTAGGTTGTTAGTTTTGGCCAGATTCCCCAGTGAGAGATTGTTTTGCGCTTTTTGTCGCCTTTGGAGGCTAATAAATTGCTTAAAACTACCTTTTCGTTATTGTTTGTGCTGCTGCGCTGGTACTCATGCTGCAGCTCTGCGGCGTGAGTGCGACAAAGTGTCGATTTGGCGCGCTCGGAGCTTGGGTATTTGGGTAATTTGCTGCGGTATTTCGGTCAAAAATTAATAATAAAGTTGTAGAGGGGCGGCTCTAGGGGCGCGGGTGGCCTAAGCGGTGATTTTTACGCTGTTGGCGTTGTAAGTTAATTACCCACTGATTGACGGCTTTTTCTTCCGCCAAATTGAGCTGATGAAAACTAAAACCGCAGCGGTATTTGTCGTTCATTTTGTCGTAATTTGGGTGTTTGGCCGTAAGTGCAATGTTCCACTGCTGGCCGTTGGCTTCAAATTGCACCGTCTCAAAAAACTCGCCTGGCTCGATGGGTGGGTGTACAAATTTTGGGAAGACTACGCCCAGGCCCTCGGCTGAGACATCGGTGATTTCGCCCTCGATAGCTTCTCGGTTATTGTTGGCCAGCGTGATTGGAACGGGTGCTGCGGTGATAAGTGCCCGGTAGGCGGCACGTCTTTGCCGGTGTAATACCTTTTCGGGAAAGGCCAGGCTGATGGTGCCGCCCTGATCGTTGTGATCAACAGTCACCACGCGCGCTTCACCACTGACCTGCACCCCGCCATAGGCCGCGCGAAATACCAGGGTGGCACCTGTATGAAGCTTATCGTGCAACAGTGGCTCGTTGAGCTGGTCGATGACAAAGCTGCGCTGATCCAGGTCTGCACCCAGGACCAGGCTGGCTGCCACGCCTTTAATTTGGGGTAAGGTCACGGTGATAAAGCTGCGGTTTAGCTCCAATGACTTGATGACCCTAAAGATATCTTCCGCCTCTGTGAGCCGCTGGGTGGCTTGTAATTCGTGGTCGACGGTCACTGTATCAGGCCTGGGCGTAGGTTAAGGTGCGCTTGCTGGCGTTGTGATTACCTTTTTGATTGTAGAGCGATGTGTCGGCTGACTGCCCCTTGAGCACTGCCGTTAAGCGGTTCACAACCCGCTGGCTGCGGGCTAAAAGCTTGCCGTTGGTTTCGTTTTCTTTCTTACACAGCTTGATATTGTCTTCTAGTTGCTGCCACTGAGCGATCAACCGCTCATCTCGGCAACGGGTTAACAATTGGCGCCAATGTTTGTCGTCTGCGGGAAGCTTTTGGTTTGTCATCAGCTGCTTGCGCTGTTTGGATGCTTGATCCAGGTTAACGAGCTCCTGGCTTTTGCGCTCAATAATATGACCGAGCTGGTCGGCGTTGCGCTGGCTGAGCGCATCGGATTCCTGCTGCAGGAGTTGCAGTAAGTTGGTGGCAGCCTGCAGTTCTTGATCAATTATTTTGGCAATTTGAAAAGCGATAGGGGTTGCCATGGTGTTCTCCGGTCACAGGTTTCACAGACGTTGGGTAAAGTAAGCAAAGCAAGTAATGTGCCGGAGTGGCAGGTGGGGGCGGGCGCTTGAGGCTGGCGCCCGGCAGCGGTGCGGTTAGATGCCTTCGCTAGTGAGGATTTTATCGGCCAGGCGCTCAGCGTTGATCTGATAGCTGCCGTCGGCAATGGCGGCCTTTAGGGCGGCAACGCGATCTTCGTTGACACTAGGAGCCTTGGCGATGTTTTCTTCGAGGCGCTGCATGCTTTGTGCCTGGTCGCTCAGCTGCACGCTATCGCCCTGGGGCTTGTCAGCCTTGTCGGCGGCGCGCTGCTCGGGCGCCGGTTTTTGTGCCGACCGCTGGCTCTGCTGCGTATTCAGGCTGTTTAAGCCTGATTTTGGGTCGATAATCATAGACACCTCTTAATTCACCTTTCACCCTGGGGTGAGCCCTTTGTGGATTCGTCTTCGCGCTGGCCTTGCCACCCGTGGGTGAACAATTGATCGCTGCGCTGGGCTCCTAAAATAGCTGTTACAGCCGGTTATCGGCCGTGTTAAAGCAAACTTTAGCGCTTTTTTAATTAATTTGCCGCCGTTACAGGGGCACTTCTACCTGGCCTTCAGCAATGACCTTAGCACGTACTTTTCGGTCCGAGCGATCATTGCTGATGGCGATTTGCTGCCCGATACGCCCATTGGCCAAGGCGGTTCCCGGCATAATAACTCTTAAACCGCCTAAACGTGCCGCGATTTGTACTCGATCACCGCGCTTGATGACCATGGGCTCTTCTAAATCTCTTATCCGCAGCGGTGTGGCGGCGGCCAGGGTGCGACGCAACTCCATGCCGATAGCCTCTTCGGCGTTGTAGAGCGTGCCATTGCGAGTTTCTGCCAGGTTAACCCGCTGCAGGCGCAAGTCGGCCTTCGATAGTAGGCTGCCGCGCTTGAGCGCCTGCGCCGTGACGACGATGTCAGTCCAGACTGCGATATTCATTTTTAGATACATGGACCATTGCTTGGCGCCTTCGCACTTTACTTGAGCAGACAAGTTTCCGCCGTTTTCGGGCGGCACACCTAAATCGTACGTCAATTTATTGGCACATTCTGGGAGCTTTAATCGTGGGTCGGGCGCGTCAACATCGACAATTATGTCTGCAGTGGGGTAGCGCTGCTGGTAGTAGTTGTAGGCCACTTGGCTAGCGCCTTCCATCACCGCTGGCCAAGGCTGCCAGCGGGCTTGAGCGCTGGTGGCATACAAGAGCAAGCAGAATATGAAAAGGTACCTACAGGTCATGGGTTATAGCCTATGCTTTCGTTATTACTCAAGGTTGCAGTACACGGGCCGATAACGGGGTATCCGGTTAGCCGGCCAGTGTGTTGCTTTGGCAATTTGCTTTCGCCTGTTGTACTTGTGCACTGCAACATGCATGCCGTCAGGCGAAGCCCAGCAATGTGGGCTATGTTTAGGGCAGGCAAACTATTTGTGTGAATCTGGATGGGGGCCGCAATGGCAGGTGTTTTAGACAGTGTTAACCAGCGTACCCAACTGGTAGGGCAAAACCGCTTGGAATTGCTGCTATTTCGGTTGGCTGGCAAGCAGTTGTACGGCATAAACGTGTTTAAAGTGAAAGAAGTGTTGCAGTGCCCCCCACTGAATGAAATCCCCAAGCGCAACCCCGTTGTGCGCGGTGTCGCCCACATACGCGGTGGCACGATTTCTATTATGGATATGAACCTGGCGACGGGCCACGGGGCACTAAAAGACATCGGCAATTGCTTTGTTATCATCACTGAGTACAACCGTTCTACCCAGGGCTTTTTGGTGAAAAAAGTAGAGCGTATTGTCAACATGAATTGGGAAGATATTCATCCACCACCAAAGGGGTCTGGGAAGGAAAACTACCTCACCGCCGTCACTGAGGTAGAGGGCCAGCTGGTGGAAATCATTGATGTGGAGAAAATACTTGCAGAAGTGTCTCCCATTAGTGAAGAGATATCGGCCGGCGTTATAGAAGACGGCATTGCAGAGCGTGTGGTGCAGAAACATGTGCTAATAGCCGATGACTCCACCATTGCCCGCAAACAGATTCAACGTGTAATTGAATCGATGGGGCTGAAAACAACGCTGTGCAAAGATGGACGCGAGGCATTGGATTTTCTGAACAGCCTGGTGGCTGAAGGTAAGAGTGTTACCGAAGAGCTGCTGTTGGTGATATCAGATATCGAAATGCCCGAGATGGATGGCTATACCTTTACTGCTGAGGTGCGAGCAACGCCAGCACTTAAAGATTTGCACATTATTTTGCATACCTCGCTGAGTGGCGTGTTTAATCAGGCCATGGTGAAAAAAGTGGGTGCAAATGACTTTCTGGCTAAGTTTCATCCCGATGATCTTGCCCGGCGAGTGAATGAGCGGGTTAAATCTATGTGTGGCGAGAGTATGCTCGACGAAGAATGAATCAGCATTTTAGGAGTTTGTTGATTGCAACGGAACAATGCCACTCAGTCTCGGAGCGAGGCTAGCATGTCGTTTTCCTCTGACCAGCAACAGGCGGGCTTAAGGCCCGCCCAGTTTTCTGCATTCCGCGACTTTCTGGAAAAGGCCTGTGGTATATATCTGGCCGAAAATAAACAGTACTTGGTGACCACCCGCATAATTCCGCTGTTAAGCCATCACGGCTTGAAGGACTTGGGGGAGTTGGTGGATCAGCTGAACTCGAATCGCTATAGCGCATTGCGCGATATCGTTATCGATGCCATGACCACCAATGAAACTTTTTGGTTTCGCGATACCTACCCCTTTGATGTCTTGAAGTCGGAGCTGCTGCCAGAACTGGCAAAATCGCAGGGTTCCATTCAAATTTGGTCGGCAGCCTGTAGCTCTGGCCAGGAGCCCCTGTCTATCAGCATGGCGGTAGAGGAGTCGGGCCGTGCCATGGGCGAGCGATTGGGTGTGAATGTCAGTATTCTAGGTACGGATCTATCGCCCAGCATGTTGAAAGTAGCGCGATCAGCCACCTATGATCGCGCGTCGGTCATGCGGGGGCTGTCCGTTGAGCGGTTAAATACCTATTTCGATCAACTACCTGACAACCTCTGGCGGGCTAAACCGCAAATTAGTCAGCGCATTCAGTACCGCGCATTAAACTTGCAAGAGAGCTTTGGCGGCTTGGGCAAGTTTGATGTGGTGTTTTGTCGCAATGTCTTGATCTACTTCAATAATGACCTGAAGCTAGATATTTTGTCGCGAATTCACAGGGCCCTGAAACCCAACGGCGTGTTGTTTTTGGGCGCCTCGGAAGGCTTGGGCGGCGCGTCTGAGCTTTTTGAAATGATCCACTGCAACCCCGGCATACTCTACCGCGCACGCTAACCCAAGCGCGTTCCCGCAAAAACTTATCCCAGCCTTTATTGAACCGTTCTGTTGCCATAGCGTGAGCGCCAGCGATTTCGCACTGCCGCAAAGACGGAAAGCACCGGACAAAGATTGCCGCTCGGGCGGCAAGTTGATCGTTTTAAGTGGTGATCCACCTTAATAATAGTCTTATAAATCAATGTGTTGCATGATTTTATCTATCTGGCACAGCAATTGCTCTATTGAATCCATAGCAAGTTTATCCAGGCGATCTGCAGAAAGTGTGCAGGTAGTGATTCGAGTGAAGGTGTCAGCATGGCCATCAGTTTTGATCAAGCAACAGGCTTTTTTGAGAAAACATTGGATTTGCGCGCGCGGCGTGCGGAAGTGCTCGCCAATAATTTGGCCAACGCTGATACCCCGCACTACAAGGCGCGCGATATAGATTTTAAGGCTGCGCTGGCGCGCCAATTGGGCCAGGAGCAGCGCCAATCCTTTGAAATGCAGCGCACTCGCTCGGATCATTTGCAAGGCCAGTCGTCCACTACGCTTGAAGACCTGCTTTACCGCACGCCGCAGCAGCCCTCGGTGGATGGCAACACAGTAGAAGAGCAAATAGAGCACAGCGCCTATATGCGTAATGCGCTGGCTTTTCAGGCGAGTTTTACGTTTTTGAATGGCCGTTTTAAGGGCCTGATGACTGCGGTGAAAGGAGAGTAATCATGTCTTTGGATGCCATATTTGACATCGCCGGCAGCGGCTTGAACGCCCAAAGTTTGCGGCTGAATACCACCGCCAGCAATATGGCGAACGCCCAGTCGGCCAGCTCGAGTACCGACGATGTGTATCGTGCGCGCCACCCCGTGTTTAGCACCGCACTCAATAATGCCCGCGGTGGTATGTTGCCCTTGTCTATGGCCGAAGCATCACAAGCCGGCGTACAGGTTCTGGGTGTAGTGGAAAGCGATGCGCCCTTACAGCAGCGCTATGAGCCCAATCATCCATTGGCAAATGCGGATGGCTACGTATTTTATCCCAATGTGAACGTGGTGGAAGAAATGACCAATATGATTTCTGCCTCGCGCAGTTTCCAGACCAACGTTGAAGTCATGAACGCGGCTAAGCAAATGGTGCAGCGCGTTTTAACCATCGGACAATAGTGAGGATTGGCTATGTCGGGCTTAGGTAATATTGGCGGCGTTCTGGATCACCTGGATATTGGGGTTAAGAACAAAGATAGGCCAAAAAGTAATGAGCTGGGGCAGACCGAATTCCTGGAGTTGCTGATGGTTAAAATGCAAAACCAAGATCCGCTCAACCCCCAGGAAGACACCGCTTTCATTGCCGAGCTGGCGCAGTTCAGCGAACTGGAGGAAATTGAAAAGCTCAACAGCAATTTTTCCAGCTTTTCAAATGTGATGATGTCTAACCAGGCGTTGCAGGCCTCGTCTCTAGTGGGTCGCTCTGTAACTGTACCCACAGAAGTCGCTCACCTGGCCGCCGGTAATGTCGTCAGCGGTAGCGTGACACTGCCCGCCAGCACCAATGACGTGAAAGTGAGTATTTATAGCGAGGGCGGGGCATTGTTGGAATCTGTGCCACTTGGGCCGCAACAAAAAGGCGAGTTGGTATTCCGTTGGGACGGCATGTACATGGAAGCAAATGGCGAGCTGCTGGATTGGCAAAGTAACCTGCCAGAGGGTGCCGCTCCCGGACAGTACAAATTTGTGGTCACCGCCAGTCTCGATGGCGAACCCACCGAATTAGACACTGCATTGAGCGCTAACGTGAATAGCGTAACGATTGGTGCAAGTGGAAAGTTGACGTTGAATCTGGCGGGAATCGGGCCGGTCTCCATGTCAGATGTGAAGCAGTTTAACTAGCGTAAAAGCAGGGGATTACAATGCCATTCAATACAGCGTTAAGCGGCATTCGTGCAGCAAATTCCGACCTAAAAATCACTGGCAATAATATTGCCAATGCCAGCACCACCGGCTTTAAGAGTTCGCGGGCAGAATTTGGCGATGTTTATGCCACCACAATTTTGGGCTCTGGTGTCAATACCATTGGCGGCGGAGTGCGTTTGCAAGCGGTGTCGCAACAGTTTAGTCAGGGCAATATCAGCTTTACCGAGAACGAGCTGGATCTGGCGATCAGTGGCGCAGGATTTTTCATTTTAAATCAGGGTGGCGATGCGTTTTATACCCGCGCGGGCACCTTTGGCGTCGATAAAGACGGCTACATAGTCAACAATACCAATGGTCGGTTACAGGGTTTTGGCGCCGATATCAATGGTGTAATTGGCGGTGTGATCAGCGACATGCAAATTCAAACGGGCAACCAACCACCACGGCAAACAACACTGGTGGAGTCGGCGCTGAATTTGAATGCCAATGCGCCGGTTTTGCAGCGCTCTGGCACCACGCTTACAACCGACGGTAACGCCATTGCTGTGACGCAGGTGGGGCTGCAAAATGCGACAACATCTACGGCCAGTTCCGCGAACTTTACCCTGCCGGGTGCAGGTTTTGACTTTAATGCCAACACCATTACATTTGACGTCCAGCTATCGGGCGCCAGCTCTGGTAACAACGGCACTGTCTCTATTACGCTGAATACGGCCAATGGTGTGCCAGCTAATATCAATAACTTTAACGATTTGCGGACCCTGGAAGGTGTTATTAACGGTCAGATATTTTCGCCGACACTTCCGCAGACTCCTCTGGATGTACTGGCCGTGGCGGTGGATGACGGCGGCGGTAATTTCCACATAGAATTTCAGGCGTTGCAAGATGGCGAGCCGTCCCAAGTGACGGTCACAAATGCCAGCGCGAATGCCGGCACTTTAGGGCTGGGCGCAGCTATTGGTGCCGGAACAATCCAGGACAACTCGGGTACGGCAGCGGTAGATAACGGCTATCCGCTCCAGTCCATTGATATTGTTGGCCCCAATCAAACTGTTACTTACACCAGTGCCGCCGGGCAGACGGCCTCTGAGATCGCCTCGGAAATGAATGGGCTTGCCGGCGTGAGCGCAACGGCAACCACGCAAGCGCGTTTAATTGCTGGAGGTTATGTGAACGCGTCGGGCAACATGGTGTTGTCGCTCAATAATGTCGCCTTGAATGCCAATGATCTGGCGTCACTGGCGACGGAAATTAACAATCTGTCCACGTCCACCTTGCCCGGTATTTCTGCCTCGCTGGATACCACAACGGGCGACTTGCTAATCACCAGCAACATTGGTGACGATTTGTTATTTACCATGACTTCGACGGATGATGGCGACACGGTAGAAGTGCAGGGCAATACCGCTGTACCGTCGCAAACCCTGGAGGCCGACCCCGCAAACGATGGTATTGGCGCCGGTAATTCACTGGCCTCGGTAAATGGCATTATTGTGGGTGGCGCTATTGATCTAGTCTTGGATGAGGGCTACACATTAAATAATCCCAACCCGCCTGCAATTGGGATATACAGCCCGTTTACGCCGACGTCCTTCCAGCCGTTTGTTATTAATCAATTTGATCCCTCCGATCAGGGCACCTATAACCATTCGACATCGGTAACGGTTTACGACTCCTTGGGCAATAACCATATTATGACGCAGTACTTCGTGCGGCAGGGGTTTGATCCGAATGATCCCACCACCGCGCCAAATCATTGGTTAATGTACGTGCAAATTGATGGTGAAGACGTGGGAGATCCGGACACAACCTTGCCGCCACCCGGCAATGTCCTGCCGACCCGCGCGTCCTACAATTTGCGTTTTAATTCCAATGGCGCGCTAGATCCCTTGCTAAGCGATGATATCTTGATTTCTAACTGGGTGCCGCTTGACCAGAACGGCTCGCCAAATGGTGCGCAGGGCCCACAGAACCGCCTGCAGGGTGGTGCGCTACCCATTGTTACGCCTCCGACTAATTCTAATTTTGAAATATCAATGGATGGCACATCGCAGTTTGGCAGTGCCTTTGCGGTAAATAACGTCGACCAGAATGGCTATGCCACCGGCCGTCTATCCGGAATTGACCTGGACAACGAAGGTGTACTATTCGCGCGCTTTACCAACGGCGAAGCTCAGGTATTGGGGCAGCTCGCGATTGCGGATTTTGCCAATGTACAGGGGTTACAGCCCGCAGGTGACACTATGTGGGCGGAAAACTTCGAATCGGGCATTCCGCAAATTGGTACACCGGGTACCGCTGCGTTGGGTGTAATTAATGCCGGTGCACTGGAGGATTCCAATGTGGATTTGTCGGAGCAGCTGGTGAACCTCATTATTGCTCAGCGCAATTTCCAGGCAAGTGCCAAAACCATCGAAACTGCAGATGCAGTCACGCAAACCATCATCAACCTGCGCTAAGTTTTCCTGACTTGACCAATGGGGCGGCCTTGGCCGCCCCTTTTTGTGCCCATTATTTGAGGCTGGCATCTATTTTGCTCTGTTTATAGATATGAATCCGAGTGCACGGAAAATTGTCGCCAAGAGGAAGTATCCATGGACAAAGCGCTTTACGTATCGATGACCGCCGCCAAGCACAATATGCGCGCGCAAACGGCGCACTCCAACAATTTGGCCAATATCAACTCCCAGGGTTTTAAGGCTGATTTTGCGCAGGCCCGGGCCATGCCTGTTTACTACGGCGAGGGTCATCCAACACGGGCCTATGCGCTGACGGAGTCGCCTGCCACGGATTTCAGCCATGGCGCATTCATGGAGACGGGCCGCGAGCTGGATGTGGCCATTAATGGTGATGGTTTTTTGGCGGTGCAAATGCCAGATGGACGAGAGGTCTATACCCGTGCTGGCAACCTGCAAATTGACGCGGCCGGGATCTTACGCAATAGCGAAGGCTTAGCGGTATTGGGCGATGGCGGCCCCATCGCGTTGCCGCCCCAGGAAAAAATAGAGATTGGCCTGGATGGCAGTATATCGGTGATCAATGCGGGCGAAGGGCCACAGACGCCGGCACAAATTGATCGGCTCAAGCTGGTAAATCCGAATATGGACAACCTGGAAAAAGATGAAAGTGGCTACTTTGTCACGCGCGATGGCGCGGTATTGGCACCGGATGCGGCTGTACAGGTTACGTCCGGTTTTTTAGAGGCCAGCAACGTAAATGCCATGCACGAGTTCACGTCGGTGTTGACCTTGGCGCGGCAATACGAATTGCACGTCAAGATGATGAGCACCGTGCAGCAAAATTCCGAGGCATCTGCGCGCCTGTTGCAGATTAGCTAACAACATGAATCGACCAGCCTCGAATGCGCTGGTTGAGCGTAAAGGCTCCTAAGAGCCGTAGGAGAAAAACATGCACGCAGCACTTTATGTCAGCAAAACCGGTCTGAGCGCACACGACAAGCAGCTGACCACCATTTCCAATAATTTGTCGAATGCCTCCACGGTGGGCTATAAACGCGATAGGGCTGTGTTCGAAGATCTACTGTACCAGGTGCAGCGGCAGCCCGGTGCGCAAACCACCCAAGATACCCAGCTCCCGTCTGGTCTACAGCTTGGTACCGGTGTGCGCGTGGTGGGTACGCACAAAGAGTTTCCAACTGGCAGCTTGCAAGTAACGGATCAATCCCTGGATGTGGCTATTAATGGGCGCGGCTTTATGCAGGTGTTACAGCCCGATGGCACCATCTCGTACACCCGCAATGGTCAGCTTCACTTAAATTCCGATGGGCAGATAGTGAATGCCAATGGGTTGTTGTTGGAGCCGGCGATTACCATTCCCGAAGATGCCAATCGCATCACCATTGGCACAGATGGCGTCGTAAATGTATTCATACCGGGTGATCCCAACCCGCAACAGGTGGGCGATATTCAATTAGTGGACTTTATCAACCCTGCAGGTTTAGAGGCTATTGGTGGCAACTTATTCTTGGAAACCGCTGCCAGTGGCAATCCTCAGGCCGGTACACCAGGCGAGAACGGCTTGGGCGCGGTCTTACAGGGCACCCTTGAAAATTCCAATGTCGATATTGTGGAAGAGATGGTGAATATGATCACTACTCAACGCGCTTACGAGATGAATTCAAAGGTGGTGTCAACTGCCGATCAAATGCTCCAGTTTATTACTCAAAACCTGTAATAGGAGGTCGATGATGCAGCGCCTGCTTGCAGTTTTTAGTGTCGGTCTTTGTGGCCTGATAGGGCTCAGTGGCTGCGTGGTTTCTCAGCCGCCATCCCCGAATGATCCTTACTATGCGCCGGTACTGGGTAACACTCCTATGGCGCCAACCCCCACCGATGGCTCGCTCTACCGAGGCGACTACAGCATGTCGTTCTTCGACGACCGCAAGGCAACGCGCGTAGGCGACATTATTACCATCGTACTGTCCGAGCGCACAGTGAGCAGCAAAAAATCGGGTGTGAGCGTCAAGAAAGAGTCAGACAATAATTTTAGTGGCAGTATTTTGGGTGTCACACCACGATTGGGCGAGTATTCTTTGGATACCAATACCCAGGCCGACCGGGATTTTGTGGGTGAATCGGATGCGGATCAAAGTAACAGCCTGCAGGGCAATATTACCGCCACTGTGACCGATGTACTGCCCAACGGCAACCTGGTTATTCGCGGGGAAAAGTGGATCACGCTTAATAAAGGCGAGGAATTTATTCGCGTTAGTGGCATGGTGAGGCGCGAAGACATTGGACTGGATAACAGCGTTCTGTCGACACGGCTTGCCAATGCGCGCCTGAGTTACGCCGGTAAAGGCGCACTTGCGGACGCGGGTGAAATGGGGTGGTTGTCGCAGTTCTTCAACTCACCGGTGTGGCCATTATGATCGCGCTTCGTTCACTTATTCAGATTGGCGCGCTATTAACACTTAGTGGCTTTTTCGCGCAGCCTGTACAGGCTGAGCGCGTCAAAGACATCGCCAGCGTGGCCGGCGTGCGTAGTAACCAATTAGTGGGTTATGGCCTGGTGGTGGGCTTGAACGGAACTGGTGACCAAACCAACCAGACGCCGTTTACGGTGCAGTCCTTTATGAATATGTTGAATCAATTCGGCATTGCGCTACCGCCTGGCATTAAGCTCCAGTTGAAGAACATTGCAGCGGTAACTGTGCACGCGGAGATGCCTGCATTCGCCAAGCCGGGTCAGTCGTTAGATATTACTGTTTCCTCTATTGGTAATGCCAAAAGTCTGCGCGGGGGTAGCTTGATTATGACGCCCCTGAAAGGCATAGATGGCAAGGTGTACGCTATTGCCCAGGGCAATTTAGTGGTGGGTGGCTTTGGCGGCGAAGGCAATGACGGCTCGCGCGTGACGGTGAATGTGCCGAGTGTAGGGCGCGTACCTTCAGGGGCCTTGGTCGAACGCGAGATTGCGACCCGGTTTGACGAGGGGCGCTCCATTGTTTTCAATTTGCACCGGCCGGATTTCACCACTGCCAAACGCTTGGCAGAGAGTATTAACAACCTGCTAGGCCCCGATGTCGCAGCGCCCATAGATGCCGTGTCGGTCACTGTACAGGCGCCGGTTAATCCCGCGCAGCGCGTCAACTATCTATCGCTGCTGGAAAATATAGATGTGCAGCCTGGACGCGAGCCGGCGCGCGTGGTCATTAACTCCCGCACGGGTACGATTGTGGTGGGCCAGGATGTACGCGTGTCGCCGGTGGCGGTCACCCACGGTAGTCTGACGGTGACCATTTCAGAAGCGTTACAGGTGAGTCAGCCCAACCCTCTGGGCGAGGGGCAAACTGTGGTGGTGCCACAAAGTAATGTGGGTGTTGAGGAAGAAATTAATCCCATGTTTAAATTTGATACGGGCACGAGTCTCGATGACATCGTCAGGGCTGTGAATCAAGTGGGTGCGGCCCCCGGTGACCTGATGGCCATACTGGAGGCGTTAAAGCAGTCGGGCGCCTTGAAAGCCGAATTGATAGTGATTTAATCATGCCCGACTTCAGCTTTCCGCCACGCCAGCAGTATGTCGATAATTTCACCGACCTGAATTCACTTGATGCCGTCAAAAAAATGGGCCGCGCAGGTGACGAGCAATCGCTGCGTGAAGTGGCGCGTCAGTTTGAGGCGATGTTCGTACAGCAATTGTTGAAAACCATGCGCGCCACGGAAGATGTATTTGCCGAAGGCAATTACACCCAGTCCAGTGAAATGAAGTTTCATCGCGATTTACTAGATCAGCAAATGTCCTTGTCGCTCACCAAAAACAAAGGACTTGGACTGGCTGAGGCGCTGTTTGCACAAATGCGCGAGCAGTACGGCAAGTATTTACCGCAACAACAGCAAGACCTTGCCGCCGATACGGTACCACAGGCGAATGCAGTCTCGGCACTCGCAACCCAAAGCGGTAATGTAAAGTTGGCAGTAGCGCCAGTGAGCTCAGCTGATTTTTCGAGCGAACCTTTAACCGAGACAAATGCCAATGCCCACCGAGTACCGATTGCTGATATTGCCGCGCTTGAGCTGGAGCCGGAGGAAAAAATGTCGTCCTTTGTGGATGCCGTGTTTGAATTAGCACAAGGCGCGGCGCGTAAACTTGGCGTTGCGGTTGAGGCAATTGTGGCGCAGGCGGCCCTGGAAACGGGCTGGGGCCAGCATGTGCTGGCAGATACCGAAGGCGAAAGTAGCTATAACCTCTTTAATATCAAGGCTGATCAGCGCTGGCAGGGCGACACGGTGAGCCGGCGGGTGCTGGAGTACGATGCGGGAACTCCCGTGCAGATGTTGTCAAAGTTCCGGCGTTATAACAGCTTGTCGGATGCCTTTAACGATTTTACCGATTTCCTGAAAAGTTCCCCTCGCTACCAGTCGTCATTGAGTACCAGTACTGTTGGAGACTACGCAAAAGCCTTGCAAGCAGGTGGCTATGCCACCGACCCCAAATACGCAGAAAAAATAGAGCGAATTGCCAATAGTCCGCTGTTAAAAAACCTTATTTCTAAAAAGATGGCGCAATAATTGCTCAAGCTTTAGGTAACCCTATCATCCGCTAGCGCCAACGTTGCGGATAGATCAGAAATCCTATGCAGGTGAGTGTCAATGGCAGATTTATTAGGCATTAGCATCAGTGGCTTAAAGTTCAGTCAATCTGCACTTAAGACCACCAGTCATAACATCTCCAATGCCGATACCGCAGGTTATTCGCGTCAGCGCGCGCTGGCGGGGACTAATGCGGCGACATTTTTAGGGGGAAGTTACGCTGGCAATGGGGTTCATCTCCAAACCATTGAGCGCATTGCCAGCCAGTTCGCTATCGATCAGCTGCGCTCTGATACCACCCTGTACAATCAGTTGGAAACCTTTAACGACAATATTCGCCAGGTTGATTCGCTGCTGTCAGACCCCGCAACTGGCGTGGCGGCTGCCATGCAGAGCTTTTTCGCGTCCATGCAAAACGGTGCGAATGACCCCACATCCGTACCCGCACGGCAGTTGATTATCAGTGAATCGCAAAATCTAGCGACCCGGTTTAACACGCTTTACGACCGCTTTGATGCCTTAAATGCCGGTGTAACACAGCAATTAAACACCGCAGTCGCTCAAATCAATTCATTGGCCAGTGTCATTGCCAACCTCAATGAGAAAATTGCGCAGGCCTTTGGTGAAGGGCAGGGCGCTGAGCCAAATGATTTACTGGATCAGCGCGATGAGGCCATGCGGCAACTCTCTGAATTCGTGTCTGTCAGCACCTTTGATCAAGGCGATAATCAGATAAACGTACTTATCGGCAACGGCCAGCCCCTGGTTGTTGGGGGCGATGCGCGAAAACTGCGTATAGAGGGCGGGTTACTCGATGCCTCTAAATCAGACATTATTTTCGATTCAGCCAAAGGCCCACAGCGCATTACCGATTTGATTAATGGAGGAAAAGTTGGTGGTCTGCTGGATTTTCGGGACGATGTGTTGGACCCGGCAATCAATGAGATCGGTCGTTTAGCGATAGCGCTGGGAGAGTCCTTCAACGAGGTGCATACACAAGGGCTAGATTTGAAGGGGAATTTTGGCGCCGCCTTTTTCAGTAGTGCTAATGATCCAGATATTGCGCGTTCGCGAGTAAAAGGCAGTAGCAATAATGCTTTGCCCGACGACCGGAACCTGTCACTTCTGATTACCGATAGCCGTGAGATTACTGCATCCGACTATGAATTGGATATCGGTGCCAGTGGCATTTACACCATTACACGGGTGTCTGACGGCGCCATAGCTGCCAAGGGTATTATGGCAAGTAGCTTTCCCTTTGAGGTTGAATTTGACGGTTTGTCCCTGAGCTTTGAGGGTGGCTCGTTTACCCGTGGCGATAAGTTTTTACTGCAGCCGACGCGCCTGGGTGCCCGCGCTTTCAGTGCCGCGATTTCCCGCACCGATGAGATTGCCTTTGCATCGCCCCTGTTGACCGATGCCAGTTTGGCCAATCAGGGTAGTGGCAATATCAGTGCGGGCGAGGTCCTATCTGTATTGAATGACAGTGGCGATCGGCTGCCGCTCTTTTCTGCAGACGGCAAATTTTCACCGCCGCTGATTGTCAAATTCAACACGCCCACGAGTTATGACATCTTAGATAACTCCAATCCTGGTAATCCAGTTCAATTGACGCCGCCCATTCGCAATCAGATTTTTGTGCCAGGTCTATCAAATAAATTATTCTCCGAGGATCCTGGTGCTACACAGGTAAGTGCTAATGGACGGGCAGTGGGCCTGCCGCAAGGTAGTAGGCCGTTGCTGCAGGCTGCGCTGAAGCCTACGGGCGCGGTAGCGCCGAACTATGGCGTTACGGACTTTTCCGGGACTGCGAATCAGTTCGCTTTTGATGTCGTGGTTAGCAATACACTAAACGGCACCAATGACGGTACTTTCACCGTCACCATCAACAGCCCGGGTATCGTGGATGATGCAACGCTGCTAGCGGATATTAATGACGATCTGGCGGGCGCCAACGTACAGGCGTACATGGATGAAAATGGCGAGCTGGCTTTTCGCATGCTGTCGCTAGGTTACGGCGATATTACGCTGCAAAATTACAATAACGACCCGGATGGTGGGCTGGATACAGCACCCGTCGGTCAAGCCAACAATTTGTTGGGGTTCAACGTGGAGGGCGCCAGTTTTACCACCGTGGGCGGAACCAGTGGCCTGTCGGGAGAGGGTGTAGTCGGGAATCGTTACCCCGCAGAAATTGTCCGGATCAGCCATATTAATCCAGCCACCGGCCAGCCCGTCACCCAGTCGGTTACCAGTAGCCCAAACGGCAGCGCGCGCCTACTGGCCAGCACGCTATCCAATTTGGAGGGCGTGAGCGCCAAGGCCTACACCACCGCAAAATTGGACAACTTCAATCTTACGCGCACGGAACCGTTACAGTTGACCGTAAATGGCGAGCAACTATTGGCCTATGAGATCAACCCCCTGACCGGTGTGAACGAGCTGTCGTCGGAAGTGCCGGACCCGGCGGCTGATTTTGAAGCCTTTGTCAATTACGTTGCCCAGCGTATTAATGAGAACGCTAGCCTGAAAAATGGCGGTATTTACGCATCTGTGTATGTGGACTCTGCAACAGGCCGAACCAGTATTTCAGTAACCTCTAATCTGGGTGATGATCTGGATGTGCGATTGAGCGCCCAACCGGGTGAAACCCTGGATGTGGGCGACACAATCAATCCTCAAATTCGACTGGCGGCCAATGGCCCCGGCGTACAGTCGGGTGCAGTGATAGGTGGGCGGGTGGATGTCACCCTGGCTGAAGGCTATTCAATGGCGACCTTACCTAGCACCAGCCAAATATTTGGCAATAGTCAGGCTGCTAACTACCAGCAAAATAAATTTATAGGAATTCAGGCTGCCATTGATGGCCACCCAGATGTAGGGGATACCTTCACGCTGAATTTCAATAGCGATGCTTCAGCCGATAATCGAAATGCGCTGCGAATGGTTGATCTGGAGTTGGCAAAGGTGGTGGATGGCGGCGAGAACACCTTTTCCAGCAGTTATGGAAAAGTGGTTGAAGAGGTGGGCACAAAGACGGCGGCCTCCCAAATAAACCGCGACGCCTCAGAAAAAATACTGGCGCAAAGCCAAACCTTGAGGGATTCCATTTCCGGTGTAAACCTTGAAGAGGAGGCCGCAAGTCTGATTCGATTTGAGCAGCTGTACAATGCCAACGCACAGGCGATCTCCGTGGCACGGGATTTATTTGATCGACTGTTGAACAGTTTTTAGAGGTAAGCCATGAGAGTCTCAACCAGTGAAATGTTCAATGTGGCCAACCGTGGCATCAAGGATGCCAATGTTGCTATTGTTAAAACACAGCAACAATTGAGCACGGGATTGCGCGTACTGTCGCCCTCCGATGATCCGGTCGCGGCCACAAAGATTATGCAACTCAATGAAAGTATTGCGCGTATTGGGCAGTTCGGAAAAAACATCAATTCCGCAGAAAACGATTTACAGCTGGAAGAAACCACCCTTAACGGGGCATTGTCCTTAATTCAGCGCATCCAGGAAATCAGTGTTCAAGCGGGAAATACCGCCATTCTAACGCCGTCAGACTATTTGGCCTTAGCCAGTGAGGTGGACGCCCGCCTAGAGGAAATGTTGAACCTTGTTAATACGCGAAATGCCAATGGCGACTACATTTTTTCTGGCTACAAAGGCTCAACCCAACCCTTTGAGCGCTTAGGTGAGGGGCAGTTCGAGTACCGTGGCGACGAAGGTCAGAAGTTTGTAAAGATATCTGAAAGCGTAAAAATTGCGGTTAGCGACAGTGGTAAGGCCTTATTTATGGACCTTCCCTCGGCTAAGCCGACTATTAGAACGAGTATCAGTGCCTCTAATCAAAGCAATCCACCCATTGCAATAAGTGTGGGTCAAGTGATTGACCAGGAGGCTTACAACAATTTCTATCCCGCTGATATGGTGGTGACCTTTAACGCAGATTCTGCTGTGACACCGGCTGCTAAGAATTTCACCATTACTAATCGAGCCACAGGTCAAGTGTTGCTGGCAAACCAGCCCTTTGTTAGTGGGCATAGCATTGAGGCCGCCGGTGTGTCCTTTTCTATAATCGGCGAGCCAAAGTCCGGCTTGCCGGCAATCCCCGCTACCCGCCCATTTGGTGTTGATGCGCCTTTGGTTTTTCCCTTTGATTTCACTGCGCCCAATAATGAAACCTTTGAGATCGATGTCGGTGGGCGAGTAGAATCCTTTGTGCTGGATGCCAACGTCACCAGTACCGCGGATTTAGCCGCTATTCTAAACAGTGTTGGCAACGGTAACGCAGCCAAGTTGGCCAATCTGGGAATCAGTGTCAACGCTGCGGGCTTTGCCATGCCGGCGGGCGTAAATTTTACCGTCCAATCGGGTTCGGTGAATATCGACGGCGTGATGGGTATTAATACAGTGACAGGCAGTAGCGCAACCAATGGTGTGCGAGCCAAGGCCGGCGACCAAGCATTCATTGAGGCCGCCGATAATCAAGATATCCTACTGACCTTGGCGCGCCTGTCCGATGCGATGAAAAATGTCACCGACAGTGCTGAAAGCAAACAGCTGTTGAAACAGGTGGTTGATAACACGCTGGTCAACTTATCGAACTCTCAGACGCGTATTCTTGAAAAAACCAGCCAGCTAGGTGCGCGTTTTAATACGATTGAGTCAACCCGAGACCTACACCTCGACACAGAGCTGGTGAGTAAGGAGGTATTGTCTGAATTGCAGGACTTAGACTACGCCGAAGCGGCCAGCCGTTTGTCGAAACAGGAGCTTATACTACAAGCCGCCCAATCTACTTTTGTGAGAATCAGCCAGCTCAGTTTGTTTGATCGCCTCTAGCGCTATCTGCCGTATTTTTCGTCGATTTTGCGGCGCGCTTTTGCCTGAACTTTTGGCGATTCTTGATGATGCCGTGCGGCAAGTGTTGCGCTAAGGCTGCGCAGTTGGTCGTCCATGGACTTAATGGCATGAGCGAGTGACTCGGTATCTGGATGTGTGATGTCCTGCCACGCTATGGCCTTTGCAAGCTGGTCACGCGTTATCGCCAGTTCGCGCGCTTGGTCAACGTCGTCATTTAAAAGGGCATCCAATAACCGCTTAGAAACCGCTATCAATGCCTGTAACTCTCTGATTTGGTTCGATCTATTCATGGTGGCCTGGCTGCCTCGTGCAATGACCTACATTTATTCATGGTTCGCAAATGGACGCAGTGTCCGTCGCTGCACCCTGTGTTTGCGAATAGTGCCGCTATTGTGGTTTTAGCACAACCGATAGCGAGCCGTTTCCTATTTTTATCGAGCGTCGTGTTTTTCTTCATGGCCAGCTGTCAATCGGCTGCGTCCACAGTATTCGGCCCGTGGGCATGGCAGGTGGTTGCCAGGTTGATGCGTAGCCATCCACTTTCAAATTGTCATTCAATCAGTTACTGATTACCGCGCGATGCTGTTGATCTCTTGAAAGTTCAGCGGCTTGGTTAATTTATGGCGGCAATCGATTGCCGCCTTCGCTTTTTATATAGCGACAAAAACTTGCCGCCGCATATATTTACGCGGAAGTATGACTAACCTAATTCATTTTTTATAAGGCAAAACAAGGTCTTATAAATATTTTTTGAAGTTGGCATAGCAGTTGCTCTGATACACATGAGTTCTATGTGGCTAGTCGAAACCAGTGTTTTGACAAGCTGGTCTGGCAAATACTCTGGGTAGAGGAGAAACAAGATGCCATTAGTCATTAATACCAATGTGCAGTCGCTAAACGCACAGCGACAATTGGTGAAGTCTGGCGATGATATGAGCCAGGCTATGGAGCGACTTTCATCTGGCAAGCGTATCAATACCGCCGCCGACGATGCCGCTGGTTTATCAATTTCCAATCGAATGACCTCGCAAATTCGCGGATTGAATCAAGCGATTCGTAATGCCAGCGATGGTATTTCGTTGATTCAAACTGCCGAGGGTGCGCTGGATGAAACCACCAATATCCTGCAGCGAATCAGAGAGCTGTCCATTCAGTCTTCTAACGGCATCTACGACGACAGCAACCGCAAGACGCTGGATGCCGAAGTTCAACAGCTCAAGTCTGAACTAGACCGCATTTCCGAAACGACGTCGTTTAACGGCCAGAAGCTATTGAATGGCAGTTTAGGTGCGGTGGCACTGCAAGTGGGTGCTCAGGCCGGTGAGTTTATCGACCTCCAGGTGGGCGAATTGAGCTCGAGCACGCTGGGCTCTGCTCAGGATGCGGGGCTCAGCAATACCAGCCGTTACTACGACACGCCAACCGCGGGTACTCTCGGCATTACCGTGGGCGATCTCACCATTAACGGGGTCGCCATTAGTGGTACTAGCTCGGCGGACGATACGGCGTCTACATCCAATGCCAATGCCAGTTCGATTGCATTGGCAGCGGCCATCAACAGTGTGGCCGATCTAAGTGGCGTTAAAGCTACAGTCAACAGTACCGTAATGGCCGGGGCGTCCATGACGCCAGTGGCGGGTCAAACCGGTACCTTTACCATTAACGGTGTGACCACGGCGTCGGTGACCACCACCGCCGATGGCGCCACTACGCGATCGGCCATTGTGGCGGCCATTAATGCGGTGTCTGCTCAAACAGGCGTAACCGCCATTGACTCAGGGGAGGATGCCACGGGGATCAATTTGGTGGCCGAAGATGGCCGCAATATCTCGGTGACCTCTTCGGCTGCCGCACTAACGGCAGCAAATACCGGCCTGCGCCTGGCGGCTGTATCCACTGCTGAAGCGCTGCAAATCGGCAGTGTATCGCTGCTCTCGGTGAACGGTGGTGAAGTCGTCATTGGCGGTGATAGCAGTTTGACGCCACAGTCTGGATTTGTGGCAGGTAGCTTCTCTGGGGTCTTAGCGCAAGCTACCAGTGCCTCCCACGAAGGCGCCGATGTGGTCGCTACCCAGTTGCAGGCGGGCGACCTGGTTATCAACGGCATTCAAATTGGTGGCGCTAAAGCCACTGACGACACCGCCAGTACCGTCGGTAAAACGGGCAGTGCCATCGCCATTGCCAAAGCCATTAATAACGTATCTGAAGCCACGGGCGTAACGGCCAGTGTGACGGGTACAGCGGTGGTGGGGCAGTCCTCGGTTGCGCCCGCCGGCGTGGGCGATACCTTTACCACCACCATTAATGGCATCACCCTAGCAACGGTTACCAGTGTGGGCGAGGTGAGTGCAGATCGAGCGGCCACGGTCGACGCGATCAATAAAATCTCTGGGCAAACCGGGGTAACCGCTCGCGACACAGGTAGCGGAATTGAACTGCTGGCCATCGATGGGCGCAATATTACCCTGGGTGCGGCGGGCGGTACCGGTACTCCAGAAGAATTTGGCTTGGGTAACGCGGCCGGTACTGCGGCGAGCACCGCCTTTGGTCAGACAACCTTTGGTGCAGTGACGTTGTCCTCGGGTTCCCAGATAGAAATTTCTGCAGGCGCTAATGGTATTGCCGGTCTTGAAGGCGTCGGTTTCAGAGCGGGCACCTTTGGTGCCACCGAAAGCGGCCAGTTACTGAAAGACCTAAGTATTGCCACGTTGAAGGGCGCCCAGAATGCCATACAGGCAGTCGATAACGCCCTAGAGAAAATCAATGCCGTACGTGCAGATTTAGGTGCTATCAACAACCGGCTCGACTTCACCATTTCAAACTTGATGAACGTCACTGAGAATACGGCGGCAGCCAGATCGCGCATCATGGATGCCGACTTCGCTGCGGAAACGGCAAATTTGAGTCGCGCGCAAGTGCTGCAGCAGGCCTCTCAGGCAATGCTGGCTCAGGCCAACGCCTCGACCCAGCAGGTATTGCAGCTGTTGAATCAGTAACACTCTAAGACGCTAACTCTGGCCCTTTATAAGTATTGGGCCTTTTTTTATGGCTGATTAAGCGCAATTGATATAAGAAGCGCTTAGGCAGCCGTAGTTGTAGCCGACTAAAAATGGCAACAAAAACATAGTGTTATGCTCGCCACACCGCTAAGCGGCAAGATGTTGCCGCTTTGTGCTAAAGGTTTTCCTATCCTTGTCGATAACCCAGTCAGAAGCGCTTCGACCTGTTCGGGCCTTTTCATCAGGCTGGTTCAAACCGGTCCTACTTAATGTGGAACTCGTGATAGGAGGCAATCATGCCCTTAGTCATAAACACCAACGTACAATCGCTGAATTCTCAGCGGCAACTGGTGAAGTCCGGTGCAGACATGTCGCAAGCCATGGAGCGCCTCTCGTCCGGTATGCGTATTAACAAGGCGGCCGATGACGCGGCGGGTCTTGCCATTGCCAACCGTATGACTTCTCAAATTCGGGGCCTCGATCAGGCCGTGCGAAACGCGAACGACGGCGTTTCCATGATTCAAACCGCTGAAGGTGGCTTAAACGAAATTACCAACATGCTGCAGCGTATGCGCGAGCTGTCGATTCAGTCTGCTAACGGAATTTACTCCGATGCCGACCGCGGTACGCTAAACGCCGAGGTGCAACAGTTAAAATCTGAAGTGCAGCGTATCGCTGATACCACTTCGTTTAACGGTCAGTCTTTGTTAGACGGCTCGCTGGGTAATGTATTGCTGCAAATTGGCGCCGAGTCCAATCAGACTATTGGTGTAAATATTGCCGCTATCAGCAATCAAACACTCGGTGTTGCCGCAACGGCGGGCGCGAGTTCTTACTCGCAAACTGATTTAACAACTAACTTGAATGGGTTAGGAACTGGTGATTTAACGATTAATGGTGTCGCTATTGACGCAGCAAAAAGCGCCAATGATACCGCGTCATCACACAACAAAACCTCCAGTGCGTTGTCAATAGCGGCAGCTATTAATGAAAAAACAGATCTAACTGGCGTGGAAGCCACTGTTGGCCAAACCACCCTGGGTGGCGCGGCAATGACAGTCGGTGCCGTCAGTACGACCTTGTCTATTAACGGCGTTTCCTTCGGCACCCTAAATATGGTGGCCACAGATGATTTAGCGGCTAAGCGTGCAGAAACCGTCAATCTGATTAACTCAAAATCGGATCTTACCGGTGTGACTGCCGTAGATACCGGTTCCGATAACGGCGGTATTACGTTGGTTGCCGCAGATGGCAGAAATATCGCTGTTTCAGCCGGCACAGCTGCTGCCGCTGATAATTTTGGTATTGCCTTTGGTCAGGCTGATGGCACGGTAGAAGTAACCACGGGTGCTGTATCGCTTCGCTCAACTACTGGTACAGATATCGTTATCGGTCAGGGAGCTACGGGTAATGCAGAAGATGCCGGTTTCTCAGTTGGGACCTACAGCGGTGTTCAGTCTCAAGTTTCCAGTGACCTGAATAACTCGACTACCGCAATGGCCGCCGGTGACGTCAAAATCAACGGTGTGATTATTGGTGCATCGCTCTCCTCTTACGACACCGCGTCGAGTGCTAACAACGATGCGAGTGCAATTTCCAAGGCCGCGGCAATCAACCTGGTTTCTGATAAGACCGGTGTGACCGCCGAAGTGCGCGAAAACGTGGCCACAAACACCGGTGTTCAGGTTTTCGCTGGTGCGGCGGTAAGCGGCACGATTAATGGCGTTGCCATTACTGGCTTCACCTCGACGGCAGGTGCCGCTAACGCAGCATTGAACCGTCAGGCGATGGTAGATGCGGTAAATGCGATTTCCGCTCAAACGGGTGTACGAGCCGTAGACACCGGTGAGAACGGTACCGCCAACGGTGGTGGTGTCATTTTAATTGCCGATGATGGCCGTAACATCGTAACCAACTTTACTAATGGTGAAGAGGGTGGTGTGCTGTCTGGTGCGCAAACCTTTACAGGTGAGTTCACTCTGGTTTCCGATAAAGAAATTGTGGTCGAGCGCGGTACCACCGCTAACATCACTAACTCTGGTCTCAAAGTCGGCACTTACGGTAACGCCAAAGACGGACAGTCAGTGGCAAATGTGGATATCTCCACGGCTGCTGGTGCACAAGCTGCAATTAAAGGCCTGGATAACGCCATCGACACTATCAACAGTGTTCGAGCCGATCTGGGTGCGGTGAATAACCGCTTGGACTTTGCGGTAGCGAGCTTGCAAAATACCTCTGAAAATACTTCCGCTGCGCGGTCGCGAATTCAGGATGCGGATTTTGCGGCTGAAACTGCGGCGCTGAGTCGCGCACAGGTACTCCAGCAAGCCTCAACGGCAATGCTGGCTCAGGCCAACGCGCAACCACAGCAGGTTCTGTCACTGCTCCAGTAATGGCGCAGTTACGGATAACTGGAAGCGGGCGGGGTAACTCGCCCTTAGCTGAGAGGTGAACCCATGAATGAAGTTAGAGCAACGCAAGCGGCTATGACGATAGCTGCCGGGTCTGCTTCATCAAAAGGGGCTGCTGGCGCACCAAGCAGGGAAACCGGCAAGCCTTTGCCGGTGGAACAACCCGAGCAACCGCAAAAGCCGCAAAAAGTGCAGAATGCTACGGCGATTCAAGATGCTGTAGCCGAAATGAATGACTACATTCAATCAGTTCAGCGCGATTTACACTTTGCGGTCGATGAAGATCTCGATCAAACAGTCATTAAAGTGGTGGATCGAGATACTGGCGAGCTTATTCGCCAGATACCTGAAGAGGTTTTCTTAGACCTGGCACGAAAAATGAAGGCTCAACAAGAGCCCTTTCATTTAGTCAATGCCCAGGGGTAAGTAAACCGAGCGGTGACAGGGGTGTGCTTAGCGCACCCTTTGTCACATTTAGATGTTCAGCCAGACAGTCAAGTTGATGCAGAGGTAGCTATGATCGATTCGAATATTCCCAATTTGCTGGGTGCAGGATCAGGTATCGACTCCAAAAAACTGGTTGAGCAATTAGTTGCGATCGATAAATCCGCCAAGCAAGGGCAAATTGATTCCAAGCGCGAAGGCTTGGAGACCAAACTCTCTGATTACGGCCTGTTCAAAAGTGCATTATCGACATTGCAGGGTGCGTTGAGCACACTTAAAAATCCAGATACTTTTACCGCTAAGTCGGTGTCCTTTCCCGACAGCGAAGTGGTCATACCTACGGCCATTGAGGCGGGCGCCCAGAGCGGCACATTTTCATTGGAAGTCACCAATATCGCGCGCTCCCAGAGCCTGAGCTCGGGGGTGTTTGCCAATGTGAGCGACGCCGTTGGCAAAGGCACCTTGACCTTCAGTTTTGGCGACTGGGATGCGCCACCCACAACATTCACTGCCAATACCGAAAAAACGGCCAAAACCATCACCATCGATGACAGCAATAACAGTCTGGAAGGGCTGCGCGATGCTATCAATGGCGCCAACATGGGCGTGCAGGCCAGTATCGTTAATGATGGTAGCGGCTATCGCCTCTTGATGAAAGCGGAGTCGGGAGAGAATAATCAGCTGCATATTGCGGCTGCCGAAGACGGCGGTACCCCGACTAACAATGATGCGAGTGGTTTGTCGCGCTTTACCTTTAACGAAACCGCACTGCAGCTCACGCAGCAACAGGCCGGACAGGACGCCAATTTAATCATGAACGGTTTGGCCGTGACGCGGACAACCAATGAGATTACCGATTTGATCGAAGGCTTCAGTTTCACCATCGCAAAGGACGCGCCCGGTGAGCTGGTCAATATATCCATTCTGGATGATAAGCTCACGGCAGAAGATGCAATTCGCAACTTTGTAGATGTTTACAATGAGTTTTTACAGGTCATCAAACCATTAACGGGCTTTAGCGAAGAAACGGGTGAATACGGTAGCTTGTCCCGGGATGCGTTGGCAAAGTCGATGCAAAGCAAAATACGCCAGACGATCACCGAGCCTGTGGCGGGTGTGCAGTCGGGCTTAAGTGCACTGACTAACTTGGGCATTCGCACTGAACTTGATGGCTCAATGAAGATCGACGAAACCGCCTTCAAGGCAGCCTTTGCCAATAACTATTCACAAATTTCACAGGTTTTTGCGCCGCAAACGGCTTCCAGTGCCGATAAAATCAAAGTGACGGGGTTTGGCAAAGACACAGTTGCTGGCAGTTATGACGTGGTCATCACTACTGAGCCGTCTAAGGGCAGTTTGATTGCCGGTGCGAGTCTCGGCTTTCCCATAGACACTACCGGTAAGGATTACAGCTTTACCTTTGAGGTTAATGGTATTGCGTCGGCATCGCTAGCACTGCCAGACGGTGTGGTTTATAACACCAGTGCGGAGCTCGGTGACGCGCTAAAATTGTTGATAAACAGCGATGCAACACTGGCAGCGGCGGGCGCCAAGGTGGATGTCAGTTACGACACCGATCATTTTGTATTTACTTCCACAAGTTTTGGCTCTAGTTCTCAGGTGTCGATCACATCCGTGGGTGCCGATGCAGGCGATTTAGGTTTTTCCGTGGCTACCGGCACCGCCGGTACTAATGTGGCCGGTACGATTAACGGCGAAGAGGGGTTTGGCTTGGGCGATGTGTTGTTGCCGGCTATCGGCTCCAATGCCTATGGTTTAAAACTTAAAGTATTGCCCGGGGCAACCAGTGCGACGGTAGATTTCTCGCGTGGTGTCGGCAGCGGCCTGGATCGTCTGGTATCTGATTTCTTAAGCAGCCAGGGACCAGTAAAAACCCGTGAGAAAGGTTTGAATGAAGGACTTGATGCCCTCGATGAAGATCAGTTAAAACTGGATCGACGCAGCGAGGCATACCAAGCGAGGCTGCAAGCGCAATTTATTGCCATGGAAGCCATTGTGGATCAGCTCAATTCTACCCGTGATTACCTTGGAAGTGTTTTGGACAACCTGCCATTTACTGCTAAACGTAATTAAAGTGAAAGGCAGCTGTGCCGATAACCTGGTAGTGCACATACAGTGCTTCAGACATCAGCCAGGGGTTACCAATGAGTTTTCGCACCAGTGTCAGCGCCTACACCAAAGTAGGTAATGAAACCTCCGTAGAAGCGGCCGACTCCCACCGATTGATAGAGCTGCTATACGAGGGCGCCTTATCGCGCATCGCGCAGGCTAAAGGCGCCCTTAACCAGGGGCGTATCGATATTCGCGGTGCGAAGGTGTCTCATGCCATTAATATCGTCATGGGCTTACGCGATGCCTTAAACCCCGCCCAAGGCGTAGAGCTGGCTGGCAATCTCGATGCCTTGTACGACTATATTCAGCGGTTACTCATGGCGGCGCACCGAGAGGGTTCTACAGAAAAATTAGATGAGGCCGCCAAGCTGCTCGGTGAATTGGCGTCGGCCTGGAAAGAAATAGGTCGCCGGCAGCCGGCAGCCTAGACCGACGTCGCAGATTCCACATTAGCTAGGTAATCTTTACTGCGTTTAAGTAAAGTTGGCATTATCTTCGCATTAAATGTATTAGCAATCGTAGCTGATCATTTTTTGACGTTTTAGAGGATAGTGCAATGACAGTAGCCGCTACACGGGCAGCCCAGCAAATGGCGGCTGCACCCCAAGATCTATCACCCCATACCGTAATCACTTTGTTGCTCGATGGCGCACTGGAGCGCATCGGTCAGGCAAAACAGTGTCTCTCGGAAAGCAAGGCCCAGGAATTTGACATACTGGTATTGAAAACCGTCGGGATCATCAATGGCCTGCGGGCCAGTCTGGACTTTGAGCAGGGCGGGGAAATCGCCAACAATCTGGATGCAGTGTACGACTATGTCTCGACAAGGTTGACGAAGAAGAAAGACGCTTCGGCCTTGGATGAAGCCGCAAAGTTACTGTCTGAAATCAAAGGGGGATGGGACGCAATTGCGCCTGAACAAGACTAGCGCGGCGTAGACCGCACAGATCGCGCGCGAACAACATCGGGCGCCGCGACAATTGTCTGGCGGTGCTTATCGCTTTCTGCCTTGGTGGTGAAACTTGTACTTAAGTTGCATCGCTAGCTGCCGATAACCTGGGGAAGACAATGAGCCCCTCAGGAGTAGTAGCATGGCACTTGTTCCCCACTCGCAATTACGCTTGGCCCGTGTGCGTAAGTCCCTTGAGTCTGCTCTCGCGGCCCAAGATTGGAAAAATTTGCGCGACTTAGACCTGGCCTTAATGGAAGCGCTGGACGACGCCAGCGATGATCCCAATCGCGATCCCGCTACACTTTTATCTGAGCTGACTGCTATTGTTGATTTGTATAAAGATTTGGTGTTGAGTACAGAGCTTCATCGCCAAACCCATTCGCTATAACCATGTCTTCTGGCTACCCAAAGGTTACTGCCATGGCAACGCACAAAGGCGGCAAAGTGTATGCACAAATGCAGCTTGAGTCCAAAGTGGCCGGTGCCAGCCCGCACGAATTGATTTCTTTGCTATTTAGCCACACCCGCGCCCAGCTTAAGGCGGCCCTTGTGGCGCATCAAGCCAATCAATTGACGGTTCGGAGGGAGGCGTTGACCAAGGCAATCGGCTGCTTGGGCGGCCTGGCCACCTCGCTCAATTTTGATGTGGATTCCGAGCTGCCCTACAACTTGCAAAATCTCTATTTGTATATGCAGAAAACGCTGGTCATTAATCAGCGCGAGTTTTCGGAAGCCAAAATAAATGAAGTGACTAGCCTGCTCGAAACATTGGCCGATGCTTGGGCGCAAATAAAAAGCGAACCTCACACTTAAGGCGTCGCCGCCAAGGGCTATCAGCCGGCCCCTTGTACATTTTTTATCCCGATTTTCGCTGGAATGCAGCTACCCCTTTCTCAACGCTATCCAGTAATTACGTCGCCTCCGGGCATACACGGGCCTGCGCTGGCGCCCATTCTACGGCCTCAGTTTGGCGTCCTGCCCCATGTTAGAACTGAACACCACTAACACTTTGATTATCTAGATGAAATTGTTCCAAGGTTAAACCGCCAACAATTTGACCGGTGGCAATCTTTTGACTATTACTTCATCTGTCGAGGCGTTTTATTGACTGGTGTCACAAAACGCAACGGCCAAAAAATATTTGGGGCACCCTTCGCGGTGATATTTGCCATCGGATTGCAGTAATCCTTAGGTGTACATTAGGAAATCCACATGCTGTTAGAACCCATCAAAATTCTGGTTGTTGACGACAATGCCGACCGCCGACGTGACCTTAAGGTCATCCTAGACTTCATGGGCGAATCTGCCCTGAGTGTCGATACCAGTCATTGGGAAGAGGAAGCCGACTTGGCCGATGCCGCCCATCGCTACAGCGCCGTATTTCTGGGTGAAAACAAGGATAACCCCGCCTTGATCGCCAGGCTTCAACGGGTCCATAACTGGGATCAGGGGTTGCCGGTCATTCTGGTGGGGCAGGAGCCCGAGTTACCAGAGGATACCAACCCCTATTTACGCCATAAGATTGTCGGCGTTGTGCCCGAGCAACCCAGCTACAACCAATTGTTGGATTTGCTGCACCGCGCCCAGCGTTTTCGCAGTACCTTAAGCCGTAACGCCCGTGTCGGCGTCAAGGGGACCCCTCACTTATTTCGCAGCCTGGTGGGCGCTACGCCAGCCATGGAGCGGATGCGCGAGATGATGTCGCGGGTGGCGGACAAAGATGTCACTGTGCTCATTACCGGCGAGTCTGGTACGGGTAAAGAGGTGGTGGCGCGCAACCTGCACCACCATTCAGACCGCCGCGATAAGCCCTTTGTACCCGTCAATTGCGGCGCAATTCCCGCAGAACTGCTGGAGAGCGAATTGTTTGGCCACGAAAAAGGCGCCTTTACCGGGGCTATTGGCTCGCGCGCCGGTCGTTTTGAAATGGCTGAGGGGGGCACCTTATTTCTGGACGAAATTGGCGATATGCCGCTGAACATGCAAGTGAAAATATTGCGGGTTTTGCAGGAAAAATGCTTCGAGCGGGTGGGCAGCAATAAAACCCAGCCCACCAATGTGCGCATTATTGCCGCCACCCACCGGAACTTGGAGCACATGATAGAAAATGGCGGCTTTCGAGAGGATTTATTTTATCGACTAAACGTATTTCCCATCGAAGTGCCCGCATTGCGCGAGCGGGCCGAAGATATCCCCGTGCTGATTTCGGAGCTGGTGTCACGTATGGAGGCAGAAAAGCGCGGCAGCGTTAGATTCAATTCCAATGCGATCTTGTCGCTCACCAAGCACGAGTGGCAAGGCAATGTGCGCGAGTTGGCCAATCTGGTGGAGCGCATGGCCATTATGCATCCGGGCAGTGTGGTGGGCGCTCAGGACTTGCCGCCAAAATACCGGCATGTCGAGCTGGAGGATCAAACCGAGTTTGACATGTTGGCAGAGCAGGGCACACAAGCGGTCATTAAAGTGGGTGAGAACCCGCTACTTCCGGCCAATGGCATAGATCTAAAAGAGTATTTGACCCATCTCGAATGCAGCCTGATACAGCAAGCCTTGGATGACACTGGCGGTGTGGTCGCGCGCGCTGCCGACCGGCTTACCATTCGACGCACGACGCTGGTAGAAAAAATGCGCAAATACGGGCTGAACCGTTAACGGCATCTAGCGTTTTCACCAGATTCTCAAGGGGGCCATTCGGCCTCCTTTTTGTATCCCGCACCGATTTTCTGGCTGATTGATTGACTGATTAAGAATCAGCGCATTTATGGCACTGCCTTTGCAATACCCTGTTACATATGAGTTTTCGTGGTTTTTTTGACACTAAAAGGGTTTGAGATGGGGCAACTTGCCAGTGCACAGAGTGATAATTCTGCGTTGCCAGACCCAGAGGGTCTGAAGTCCGCCTTTGAGCTATTCAATGAAATGTCGGCGCAACTGGCCGACTCTTACGATGCGTTGCAAAGTCGGGTGACGCAACTTAATCAGGAGCTCTCGGCGGTTTCCGCACAGCGTTATCAGGAATTGGCCAAAAAGGAAGAGCTGGCCAACCGACTGGAAACCCTGTTAAACGTGCTGCCTGGCGGAGTCATTGTGCTGGATGCCAAAGGGTTGGTGACTCAGGCGAATCCCGCCAGTAAAGAAATGCTGTTGGAGCCCTTGATTGGTTGCGAGTGGCGCCAAATTATTGAGCGCAACTTTGCCCCAAAGGCCGACGACGGTCATGAAGTTTCCACGCTAGACGGTCGCCGCTATTCCATTTCAACCCGCTCGCTCGACGACGACGGCCAAATCATTCTTTTGACCGACCAAACCCAAACACGCCAATTACAAGCCCAGCTCAGTCGCCACGAACGCCTTTCGTCGATGGGTAAGATGGTGGCCGCGCTAGCCCACCAAATTCGAACCCCATTATCGGCGGCACTGCTGTATTGCAGTCATCTCGCGCAAACGGCGGGCCATCGTGCCAATACCGAGCGCTGTGCCAGTAAAATTCACGGCCGGTTAATGCACATGGAGCGACAAGTAAAAGATATGTTGTTTTTTGTGCGCGGTGAATTACCGCTCACGGATTTGACACAAGTAGGGTGTTTTCGTGGCGCTTTGGGCGAAGCATTGGAGGGGTCCTTGAAGGCGGCCGGTGTGGTCTGCCAATGGATAGTGAGCGACGAGCAAAAGACCCTGAAGATTAATCAAGAAGCGCTGATCGGTGCGATCCAAAATCTGGTGGACAATGCTATCCAGGCGCAGCCAGAGGGCCTGGAGCTAAAAATTACCCTGGAAACCTTTGTTAATAATGCGCTGGCGATCAGTGTCAGCGACAACGGCCCAGGTTTGCCGGAGCCTATCGCGGATTCCGTGTGCGATATTTTTGTCACCAGTAAGCCGCAGGGCACCGGCTTGGGCTTGGCCGTAGTTCAGCAAGTGGCAAAAGCGCACGGCGGCAAATTTATTATTCGCTCGATGGCAGGCAAGGGCACTCGCGCCACCTTGTTACTGCCTATTTATGAAACCTCCCCAGCGATCACCCCCTTGGAGAAAACCGCATGAGTTCAGTACAGGCAATCACTACGTCAGGGGCGTGCGCAACGGCAGGCCAGATTCTGGTGGTTGAAGATGATCCCGCGCTGCGGGAGGCTATTACCGACACCCTGTGTTTTGCGGGTTTTAGCACCGAATCCGTGGCCTCTGCCGAGGCTGCTATCGCCTATCTTGCGGCGGGAAATTCGGTCTCGATGATAGTGTCGGATATCAATATGGGCAATTTATCGGGGCACGATTTGTTGCGCCATGTGCGTCAACATTTTCCGCAGGTACCGGTGCTACTGGTTACCGCCTATGGCAGCATCGCCGACTCCGTAGAGGCCATGCGCAATGGCGCCGTCGACTACCTAGTTAAGCCCTTTGAATCGCGCGATCTGGTGCAACTGGTGCAAACCCATGCCGGTTTGCAGGCACCTGTGGGGGATGCCCCGGTGGCGGTGTCGGAGGCCAGCCGGCAGTTGTTGCAATTGGCTGATCGCGTGGCTCAGTCGGATTCCACGGTGTTGATATTGGGCGAGTCGGGCACCGGTAAAGAGGTGCTTGCGCGCTATATTCACAGCCACTCGGCCCGTAAGGATAAGCCCTTTGTGGCCATTAATTGCGCGGCGATACCAGAGAATATGCTCGAGGCGGTTTTGTTCGGCCACGAGAAGGGGGCCTATACCGGTGCCCATGCCAGCAGCCCGGGCAAGTTCGAACAGGCCAACGGTGGCACCTTGTTACTGGACGAAATTTCCGAAATGGCACTGGGGTTGCAGGCCAAATTGTTGCGGGTGTTGCAAGAGCGCGAAGTCGAGCGCCTGGGTGGCCGAAAATTGATCAAACTGGATGTCCGAGTGATCGCGACCTCTAACCGGGGTATGCGCTACGAGGTGAGTAACGGCCGCTTCCGGGAGGATCTCTATTACCGGTTGAGTGTGTTGCCGCTCCAGTGGCAGCCGCTGCGCCAGCGCCGCGACGATATTTGCCCTTTGGCGCAAAGCCTGTTGGCGCGCCACGCCCAGCGCCAGGGCCGCAAAGGCGTGGCTTTGAGCCCCGCTGCCTGTACCACCCTGACCCAGTACGACTGGCCTGGGAATGTGCGCGAGCTGGACAATGTCATGCAGCGCGCGCTGATACTGCAGCCGGGTCCCTGTATTGAGCCGCAGGACTTGGGTTTGGAGTTTGGCCTAGGCTCGCCGGTGATTCAGCCAGAGACAGCACCGACGCAAGTGGCCCAGCCACTGGTCTCCGATGGATTGTTGGGCGATGACCTTAAGCGCCGAGAGTTTCAGGTCATAGTGGATACCTTGAAAAAGTCCCACGGCAGCCGCAAGGAAACCGCTGCAAAGCTGGGCATCAGCGCCCGCACACTGAGGTATAAGGTGGCGCGCCTGAAAGAAGACGGACTGGATGTGGATGCCGCCTGGAAGGCCCATACCCTTTAAGCAAATTAACTATTGACCGGTTCCACCGTCCGGTATATTTTCCGCCCAACGCAAGGGCAGGCATGGCGTCCGGCCATAGCTGCCTTGCTTATAACCAATGGCCTGAAAAAACAGGACTTTTCAGGCGCTTTGATAACCAGATTTTATTTCATACGGTGGGGTAACTTATGTCTGGTATTGAATTAAGTGTAGGTTTCGACGACGCGGATGATATTTATGCCGCCGACCAAAGCGACGATGAAGTCGATACTCGGGTGTCTGTGAATACCATTGATCCACGTCGCCGCCTGGAAGAACGCCTTGAGGAAATGCGCCTCAAGCGTGAACTGCGCGAACTGGATCTGGATTTCAAACTTTAATCGAATCCTCTGCGATAACCGCACTGGCTGGCGACAGTCTTGCACTGAGTGTGGCGCTTTCCGCGCCCAATCACTGACAACTGTCGCCATGTTGGAACGCTCGCGAGTGCGGGCGCCATCCCATTTTTCATCTCCGGCCAAGTTATTTGCTGACGCTGCTATTCGCGGGCAAGATCGCGCCATTCAACCGCCAATTTTACGACACACCTGTCTACCCACACAAAATCGGTTTTGGGCCTTTTTACAATTAATTTTGACAAGCTTATTTGCCACAGCCGCGATTCAGTAGCTCTGAGTTTTAATTGAGGCAAATATTCGCCGCCGGCAATTTTTGGCCTGTTTTGTGCAGTAATCCCGTAAACAGTCGCGGACCGCTAAAAAGGTCAAAAATCTGTCGGGGCACAAAATGGTAGATAGAGTGGATATCAATCGGTTGTTGGTGGAAATGCGGGCCATTAAGCAGCAGGCCATGCCGCCGGCAACCCGTGAGCTGGATAAAATAGCGGAAACCATAAAGCCGGGCACACCGCTAGGCGGCCCTGCGCCTGCCAATGCGGAGTTTGGTCAGTTATTCACTCAGGCGATTAATAAAGTCAACGATTTGCAGCAGCAGTCGAGCGCGGTTGCCAAGGCATACGAGGCAGGCACGCCCGGTGTGGATATCACCGATGTCATGATTGCCTCGCAAAAATCCAGCGTGTCGTTTCAAGCGATGGTTCAAGTGCGCAATAAGCTAGTCGATGCTTATCGCGACGTTATGAACATGCCAGTTTAACGCGGGGGCAGGCTAAATGGCAGCAACAACTGCAGATATGGACGACGACCTGTCTTCCGGCAGAGATAAACCCGCCAATGATTTAGTGGAGGGATTTAATAATCTGAACTTGGTGCGTCAGGCGGGGCTAATGGTGGGGCTGGCCGCCAGCGTTGCCATTGGTTTTGCAGTGGTGCTCTGGAGCCAAGGTGAAGATTATCGCCCGCTATATGGTAGCCTGGATCGTTTAGATAGTAGCGAAGTCACTCAGATTCTCGAGCACAACGACATCGCCTTTAAGGTGGACGGCGGCACCGGCGCCCTGTTGGTTTCCGCCGACCAGATACACAAAGCGCGTTTAAAGTTGGCCGAGGCGGGGATACCCGGCGATCAGTCGGTGGGTTTTGAGTTACTGGACAAGGAAACACCGCTGGGCACCAGCCAGTTCATGGAAGGCACCCGCTACCACCGCAGCCTGGAAGGGGAGTTGGCGCGCACCATTACCAGCATCAACGCCGTGCGCTCGGCGCGCGTGCATTTAGCCATTCCTAAGGCGTCGGTGTTCATTCGCGACGCTCGCAAACCCACGGCCTCTGTATTTGTCGAGCTATTTCCAGGCCGCGCAATTAAAACCGAACAAGTCAAAGCCATGGCCAATCTGGTGGCCTCGAGCATTCCCGAGCTTAAAATTGAAGATGTAACTATCGTCGATCAGCGCGGAAATTTGCTG